>NZ_JBWJVQ010000193.1:0-28484 GCF_056339875.1 Blautia sp. ZXY-1-C6 | reverse complement strand
TATTAACAGTTAAATATAAATTATAAAATCATATAAGCATATGTTGAGTTTTATAAGATATTAGAGTAGAATATTATTGAAAGGAGTTGATACTTTGAGTAAATATTATTCTATACATGAATTTTCAAAAATTATAGGCGTATCTGCCCAGACATTACGAAATTGGGATGCCAATGGAAAACTTCATCCGCATCATACTACAGTAAGTGGCTATAGATATTATTCTGATGAGCAACTCAACCAGGTAATAAATGTAAAGCCTAAAAACCGCATTACAATTGGATATTGTCGTGTTTCCAGTCATAAACAAAAAGATGATCTGGAACGACAGATTGATAATGTTAAAACATATCTTCTGGCAAAAGGACAGCCGTTTGAGATAATAAGTGATATCGGTTCCGGGATTGATTATAAGAAAAAAGGGCTCCAGGAATTGATCAGGCGAATATCTCAAAATCAGGTTGAAAAGGTTGTTGTTTTGTATAAAGATCGGTTACTGCGATTTGGTTTTGAGTTGATAGAATATATCGCTTCACTTTATAATTGTGAGATTGAGATTATTGATAATACTGAAAAGTCCGAACAGCAGGAACTTGTTGAAGATCTGGTTCAGATAATCACTGTATTCAGTTGCAAATTACAAGGAAAACGAGCGAACAAAGCTAAGAAACTTATCCGGGAACTGATACAGGAGGAAACAGATGGTAAAAGCCATAAAAGTAATGTTGATACCAAACAATGTACAGAAAACTAAGATGTTTCAGTACGCAGGTGCTTCAAGATTTGCTTATAACTGGGCTTTGGCCAGGGAAATAGAAAACTATGAAAAAGGTGGAAAATTCATTTCAGATGCAGAACTCAGAAAAGAATTTACAAAGCTTAGACATTCTGATGAATATGCATGGTTACTGAGTATTTCAAATAATGTAACCAAACAGGCGATCAAAGATGCCTGTACTGCTTATAAGAATTTTTTCAAGGGTTTGCAGAAATTCCCAAGATTCAAGTCAAAAAAGAGATCAATGCCGAAGTTCTATCAGGACAACGTTAAGATACGATTCAGTAATACCCACGTTAAATTTGAAGGCTTTTCCTCCAGCAGGAAAGCAAATAAACAAAAAATGAATTGGGTAAGACTTGCAGAACATGGACGTATTCCGACAAATGCTAAATATATGAATCCGCGAATATCCTTTGACGGATTGAACTGGTGGATCAGTGTATGTGTAGAATTTCCTGACTGCAGGGAAACACTTAATGATGACGGAGTCGGCATAGACCTGGGAATCAAAGATCTGGCGATCTGTTCTGATGGAACTAAGTATAAGAACATCAATAAGAGTCAGAAAGTAAAGAAACTAGAAAAACAGAAACGCAGATTACAGCGTAGTATCTCTCGTTCTTACGAGAAAAATAAAAAAGGAGAAAGTTACTGTAAAACAAATAATGTAATCAAAAAGGAAAAACTTTTATTAAAACGAAATCACAGATTAACAAATATCCGTAAAAACTATTTGAATCAGACCATATCTGAGATCATAAATCGAAAACCAAGATTTATATGTATTGAAGATCTGAATGTCAGCGGAATGATGAAAAACAGACATTTATCCAAAGCAGTCCAGGAACAGGGATTTTTTTGGTTTAGAAAACAGCTTGAATATAAGTGCAGCGATAAAGGGATCCAGCTTATTGTGGCTGATCGGTTTTATCCATCATCAAAGCTTTGCAGCTGTTGTGGAAATATCAAAAAAGATTTGAAGTTATCTGACAGAGTTTATAGATGTGAGTGTGGGAATATGATTGACAGAGATTTCCAGGCATCTATAAATCTCAAGACTTATGGAGAACAATTTGCAAGCTGACACTGAAACGTTAATGCAAATATGTACGGATACGTTAGTCCGGAATTTACGCCTATGGAGAGTACAAGAACTTGTGAGTAGATAGATATTTATATCATCAAAAGCATACTCGTTGAAGTAGGAATGGAACATAGAAGTTTATAACTTTTTATAAGTTTTCAGTAACGGCGTAGAAAGGTTTCCTTTTGTTTGTCATTGACGGAAAACTGCTTTTTAGCCGAATCAGTTAAGTCTCCTGCAGAGATTGTGAAAAGCAATTTCACATGAGTTCAATTTGAACTGTTTGGCGAGATGGGAGGAAACGTGATTATGAAGGAACTTAATTTAAAACATGAAGCCAAGCGTTACGGCTGTGCGGTTCTGGCTGCAACGATCATGGCGTTGAATATTAAGACATTTGTTCGTGCAGGCGGTCTTTTTCCGGGAGGATTTACAGGACTTACTCTGCTGATCCAGAACATTTTTCAGACATTTATGGGGATTGCAGTTCCATATACGCTGATTAATGTACTGCTGAACTCTATTCCTGTATTTATTGGTCTGAAGTTTATTGGAAAGAAATTTACGATAAGTTCTGTCTGTGTGATCGTGCTTTCCGGTTTGCTTACGGATATAATTCCCAGTCAGCCGATCACTTATGACACATTGTTGATCAGTATCTTTGGTGGTCTGATCAATGGATTCTGTATCAGTCTCTGTCTGATCGGTAATACCAGTACAGGTGGAACTGACTTTATTGCAATTTATTTCTCCGAGAAAAATGGCAGGGATATCTGGAATTATATCCTGTGTGGAAACGCAGTGATCCTGACTGTGGCAGGTTTGCTTTTTGGATGGGACAGGGCACTTTACTCTATTATCTTTCAGTTTACCTCTACTCAGGTGATTCAGATGCTGCATCAGAGATATAAGAAGCATACGCTGTTCATTATCACGAAGGAGCCGTATCAGATTTATGAGGAGATTTTCAAACTTACCAATCATACGGCGACACGTTTTGAAGGTACCGGATGTTACACAGACGAGAAGACCAGTATGATCTATTCTGTAGTCTCTACAGAAGAAGCAAAATATCTGGTAAAGAAGGTACATGAGATCGATCCGAAGGCTTTTGTAAATATTATCAAAACCGATTACATAAACGGAAGATTTTACCAGAAAACCGATTATTAATTACTTGTATTCCCCTCCTGTGAGCGTATAATATAAGGTACAAGGAACTCTGCTCGTTCACGGGACTTTTACTTAAGATTGGACGAACAGTAACCAGCACACAAGGAGGGCGATGTATATGGGTAATGCAACAGAAAGCACACTTCCTCACGGCAATACCTCAGGCTATGACCGCAAAGCCTGCAGGACATGCGCCTGTTCCACCTGTTATGAGCAGGAGTTCTGCGACAGATGCAGTTCCTGTCAGAATCAGTCACGGAAATTAGACAGGTGCAATGCTTACGAGGGGGCATATAACTATTAACCTCAACATATCCCTATCTGCTGCAAAATAATAAACAGTGGATGGGGATTTCTTTATAAAAAACAGTTATTATATTATAAGTATAAGCAATGTTTTTCTATAGCAAGCCTCTTAATCAATATGCATTATTTACGAGGGTTGCTATAAGTTTACAGATTCATAAGATGTATCTGATATAATAATTCTGTTACTTACTGATATAAACTTTCCGTAAGTTCTTTTGCTGATGAACTTTGCTATAGAATTTTTTGGGGGATGGCAGAATGTTGAATGGTTACAAAAGAACAATTATTTACAGGAGAAGAAAAAAATATGATCGTATATCACTATTGCAGTTTAGAATCATTGAATTCTATTTTGAAAAATCGTTCCCTCCGTCTGACAAATATCCTGAAATCCAATGATTCCATGGAGATCAGCTGGATCTGCAGGTATTATGACGCAGAATTTAAAAGAGCTTATGAAAATGCTTCAGATTTATTCAGATCAAAGATTTCATCAGAGAGATTGATGGGATATGTGAAACTGTTTACAGATGAATTTTTCAATGAAAATCATGCAGACTTCAGATATTATGTAACCTGTTTTTCGTATCAGAATGATCTGCTCAGTCAGTGGCGGGGATATGCGGATGACGGGCGCGGAGCTGCCATCGGATTTGACCTGGATGTATTAAAAGAAGTTGTAACGGTTTCTCCGGAGATTTCAAAGCCGTCAATTGTGTCATTACATAAGATTAGTTATTCTGAAGCAGAGCAGAGAGAAGTTGTACATCAGATAGTGCAAGAATTGGTTGATGAAATCGAGAAGATATTACAGAAAGAAGAACAATGTCGGGAAAGCATTGAGGAGAGGCAGGATTATGAAATAGAAGTACTGGATAAAGTCATGAACTGTTTTGAGAAAAAGTTTTTGAAATTATTTCAGGAATCTGTTTACATGAAAAATCCGTTTTTCAGAGAGGAAAGCGAAATCCGATTGTGCGAGTTTTCGCCGAAACAGTTTCTGATGGGAAGAGAAGTTGAACTTTCTCTCGGTGCACGTTTATATAACTATTCCTACTATGTAAAAGAAAGTCAGCTGATATCTTATGTGGATTTTGATTTTTCAGATTGCCTTGACCAGCTGATAAAGGAACTCGTTATAGGGCCAAAGTGTCTGATGTCAGAGAGAGACATGGAATATTATCTGACAACGCTCGGTCTGTCGAATTGTCGGGTAAAGAAATCGCAGGGGACATATCGGTAATATATTTATAGCAATTCCCTTATATGGGCATATCAGACATCATGGAAAGGCAGATGAAAGACATGAAAAGAAAATTACCATTCAGAAAAGTGGCGGTATTTCTGATACTGGCATTATTTCTGACAGCAGGCATCAGTATGCGTGCAGTTACCGTAAATGCAGCTACATATGTGAAACAGGACAGAACCTCCGTCAGCATCACATCGAAGAAAACGGGATGGCAGAAAATAAACGGAGATTACTATTTTTATAATTCAAAGGGGCGTCTGATCTGCGGTTCTTTTAAGTATAAAGGTTATTATTACTACAGTATTGCCAACGGCAAACGTTTCACCGGGTGGATGAAGCGTTCCGGTAATAAATACTATTACAATCGTAAAAATGGTGCCATGTTCCGCAATCGCTGGGCTACAGGAGATAAATATACCTATTACTTTAATAAATCCGGCGTGGCGATCGCCAGTCAATGGCTCACCCAGGATGGAAAAAAATACTATTTCCTTAGCAATTCCACCATGGCAAAGGGTTGGCAGAAGATAGGAAAATATTATTACTATTTCAGCAAGAAAACAGGAGTGATGGCAAAAAATACCTGGATAGGTAAATATTATGTAAACAGCAAAGGGCAGCGTGTAAAATCTTCAGATACTAAACCGACAAATACTAAACCAACAGTCACTCAAAGCGGCAATACTTACGAATACAAAAGCAGCACTCTTAATATTAAACTTGAACGCAAATCAGTCCATGGAATTTCCTACTGGGCAGCGCATATAAAGACATCCAGTGCCAAACAGCTGAAATCCGCCCTCTCCAACGGAACTTATGGCGGATCCCGACAGACAACCTCTGATGCAGTATCCTCAAATGGAGGCATTATCGGAGTAAATGGCAGTGCTTTTGACTATGGTACAGGAAAACCATCCCCCCTTGGCATGTGCATCAAAAACGGGATTATCTATGGTGATTACATGACCAGTTATTCAGTCATGGCAGTAAAGAAAGACGGAACCATCTATACTCCGGCACAGGGACTTATGGGAAAAAATCTTCTTGCAGCCGGTGTAAAAGATACATATAATTTTGGTCCGGTTCTTATTAAAGATGGCGAAGCCCAGCTTCCATGGGCTGAAACAGAAAAATATTATCCACGTACAGCGGTAGGAATGGTAAAGCCCAACGATTATGTACTCCTTGTAACAGATACCGGCAGCTATAATGGTCTTAATCACTGGGATATGGTGAATATTTTCAAATCCTACGGCTGTACTTATGCTTACAACCTGGATGGAGGCGGTTCTGCAACCCTGTACTTTAATGGAAAAGTAATGAATAAACTTATCGGCAATACTCAGCGTCCATGCGCAGACTTCCTTTATTTCACCCGATAATCCTTTTCCAGATAAGAATCCCGTCTGCTTGCACATGCTGCCAAAGCCCAGCACACAAGAATCAGCAGCCCGATCCCCATAGCCAGCACAGCAAGCAGGATTACGATAATTGCGTGGATAAACATAGACATGGATGACCTCCTTTCACAGTCATTCGGTTATGAACTGAGCAGCGAAGCAGATGATCTTATCCGCCTGACTTGTCTCATTCACTGACTTGGATAAAAATGGATGTTGTATAAGGAGTAATAAAAAGATATCAGGATGACCTGACAAGAACAATTAAGACAGTTAAAAGATCTGTTAACTGATTTAAATATACGCTGTCACACTCAAAAAAGCAAGCCGAAACTTTCGAGGGATTTCGACTTGCTTTTTGGCTAATTATTTACGAGGCTTGTTATAAGTATCAGAGAAAGATGTTACGGCAATCCGGAATGAATTTGGGTTACGTTACTGTGAACGGAGTGAACAGTAACGATTGTTTTGGTAAAATATTAACAATTCCATAAAAACACTTGACAACCCTACTTTACCATACTAAAATGTAAAAAGCAAAAAAACTGTTGCCGTAGGAAAAACAAATGATTGCCTTATACGGAAAAAGGGACATCCTTCCATGGCAGAACAAGGAGGAATATTATGAAAAAATACAGCGACATGAGCAAAGAAGAACTGCTTACACTCAAAGCACAGCTGGATAAAGAATACGCAGATATCAAAGCAAAGGGCTTAGCTCTCGATATGTCACGTGGAAAACCGTCAGCAGACCAGCTCGATCTCTCAATGGGATTAATGAACGTATTAAGCAGCGATTCAGACCTCAAGTGCGAAACAGGAGTAGACTGCCGTAACTACGGTGTTATCGACGGAATCCCGGAAGCTAAACGCCTCCTTGGAGAAATGTCCGAAGTAGATCCGGACCACATCATCATCTACGGAAACTCAAGCTTAAACGTTATGTTTGACAGCATTGCACGTTCTATGACACAGGGTGTAATGGGAAATACCCCATGGTGCAAACTTGATAAGGTAAAATTCCTCTGTCCTGTACCGGGATATGACCGCCATTTCAAGATCACAGAATTCTTCGGAATCGAAATGATCAACGTGCCAATGACACCACAGGGACCGGACATGGATATGGTAGAGAAGCTTGTCAGTGAAGACGCATCCATCAAAGGAATCTGGTGTGTGCCGAAATACTCCAACCCACAGGGATATACTTATTCAGCAGAAACAGTAGAGCGCTTTGCGCATCTGAAACCGGCAGCACCTGATTTCCGTATCTACTGGGATAACGCATACAGCATTCATCATCTCTATGATGACAATCAGGACTTCCTTGTAGAAATCCTTGAAGCATGTGCAAAAGCAGGAAATCCTGATCTTGTATATAAATTTACATCAACATCAAAAGTCAGCTTCCCGGGTTCCGGTATTGCAGCAGTTGCAGCTTCCAAAGCAAACCTGGAAGATTTCCGCAGCTACATGCAGATCCAGACAATCGGACATGACAAATTAAACCAGTTACGTCATGTAAAATTCTTCAAAAATATCGACGGTCTTCATGAACACATGAGAAAACATGCTGCAATTCTCCGTCCGAAATTTGAAATGGTCCTTAACACACTGGACAGAGAACTTGGCGGTCTTGGAATCGGCGAGTGGACAAAACCACATGGTGGATACTTCATTTCCTTTGATTCAATGGAAGGATGTGCAAAAGCTATTGTTGCCAAAGCAAAAGAAGCAGGTGTTGTACTTACAGGAGCAGGCGCAACTTATCCATATGGAAAAGATCCGAAAGACTCCAATATCCGTATTGCACCAAGCTTCCCGACTCCTGAGGATCTTGGAAAAGCAGCAGAAGTGTTCGTACTCTGTGTTAAACTTACAAGTGTAGAGAAATTACTGGAAAACGCATAAAAGAGAATAATCGTATTTACTTTCTGGATAAATAATGTGATAATAAAACTGCCCGGCATAACTTCTTGCCGGGCGGTTGCTGTTTATAAAAAAGAAAGGAGAGGATGTCGTGAGCAGCAGAAAGAAAATCATGATCACCCTGATCATAATCTTGCTCCTGCTGACTGCCGGAGTATATGGATATGGTGTATACTATTTCACAGAGCATTTCTTACCGGGATCAATGGTAAACGGATTCAACTGTTCCTATATGACAGTATCCCAGTCAGAAGAATTGCTTACGCAGAAGGTGGGAGCATATGTTCTTACTATTGACACCAGAAATAACGGACAGGAAAGTATCACAGCAAAACAGGCGGGACTTTCCTATGACTCAGATGGAAGTGTTGATAAACTGATCAGAAATCAGGATCGTTTTACATGGTTTCTTGCTTTTAATCAGCACAGGAATTATGAAGTGTCCTCCTCCATTAAATATGATGAGCAGAAGACAGAGGCTGCCATTTCCGAACTGAAATGTATGCAGCAGGAGAATATGACAGAGCCTTCGGATGCTCATATAGAAGAGAAAGACGATAAGTTTGTAATTGTTCCTGAGCAGGAGGGAACTGCACTGAAACCAGAAAAAACAAGTCAGGATATTATAGATGCTCTTGTCACAGGACGAACGCCGGTTGATCTGGAAGCAGATGGATGCTACAAAGAACCGAAAGTTTATCAGAGTGATGAAACTCTGACGAAGAATTGTGAACTGATAAACAAGCTTACGGATGTAGTGATAACCTATGATTTTGACGATTGCACAGAGACAGTAGACAGAGATATGATCAAAAACTGGCTCACAACAGATGAAAACGGTCTTTATACACTTGACAAAAAACAGATAGAAGCATATATCAGTGAACTGGCGGCTAAATATGATACGGTTGGAACAGAGAGAACATTTAATACATATGATGGTCGTGAGATTACTGTCAGCGGAGGGAATTATGGCTGGCAGATCGATCAGAAAGCGGAGCTGAAAGAACTTACAGAACTGATAAAAAACGGAGAAACCCAGGTCAGAGAACCTGTTTATTCCCATGAAGGTCTGGTCAGGAAAACAAATGATATCGGATATACGTATATAGAGATTGACCTGACGGCCCAGAGAATGGTATTCTATAAAGATGGAACGCCGACTGCGGATGCGCAGATCGTATCCGGAAATCCATTCGTGCCCAACTGTGCAACTCCTGTGGGATGTTATACAACAGGTGAAATGAAGAGCGGATGTACAGTGAACGGAGAGGACTATCCTTCTGCTGTAAATTACTGGATCCCATTCGATGGAAATCTGGGGATCAGTGATGCTCCATGGAGAATGGATTTCGGAGGACAGCTTTATGAATTTGAAGGCACACATGGAAGCATCTGTGCACCATCCGATCAGGTGCAGATTATTTTCAGCAATGTTGAGAAGAACACACCGATTGTTATTTATGAATAAAGGAGAAAAATGATGAAGATTGTAGTATTAGCGGGGGGAACAAGTACAAGAACGTACTGTCTCCATTACATCAGGAACAGGAATATGTAAGGCATTACGACAGAAAGGACATCAGGCGATTCTTGTGGATATTTTTTGCGGCATTGAGAATGTGGACTGGGAGAATCCGTTTCCGTCAGAGTATGATGTAGACGCAGCATCAGAATATATGTCAGTATTTAACGACAGGATTGAACAGATGAAAAAAGAGAGAAGAAGCTTCTTCGGACCAAACGTGCTGAAACTCTGCGAGGCGGCTGACATTGTTTTCCTGGGACTTCATGGTGCGAACGGAGAAGATGGAAAAGTACAGGCAACATTTGACCTGATGGGAATCAAATATACAGGAACCGGATATTTAAGCAGTGCCCTGGCAATGGATAAGGGAATCACCAAGCAGATGTTCCTGATGAATAATGTACCAACACCGCGGGGAGTGTCTATGGTAAAAGAAGAAATGACCACAGATCTGAAAGCACTTGGAATGGAATTTCCTGTAGTTGTAAAAACCTGCTGTGGCGGTTCCAGTGTAGGTGTTTATATTGTGAATGATCAGGCCGAATATGAGCAGGCTCTCAAAGACGCTTATTCTTATGAAAATGAAGTCGTGGTCGAAGAATATATAAAAGGACGTGAATTTTCAGTAGCGGTTGTGGACGGAAAAGCTTATCCGATCATCGAAATTGCTCCGCTTCAGGGATTCTATGATTATAAGAATAAATATCAGGCCGGCTCTACGATTGAGACCTGTCCTGCCGAAATTTCACCGGAACTCACAGAGAAAATGCAGCATTATGCGGAAGCAGGAGCCAAAGCTCTGTTTATGGAAGGATACTGCCGTCTTGATTTCATGATGAAGGAGAATGGAGATATGTATTGTCTGGAAGCAAATACTCTTCCCGGAATGACACCAACCAGTCTGATTCCGCAGGAGGCAAAAGTTCTGGGAATCGACTATCCGACTTTATGTGAGAAACTGATTGAAGTTTCCATGAAAAAATATCCGACGCAGGATTTCACACTATAGAGCGTGTCTGCAGTAATTTATAGAATTGTTATAGATGCATTATTAAGAGAATTGCTATAACAGGAAAGAAGATATAAAAAATATTATGAAAAACTTAACTCTTGAAAATATCGCCCGCGTATGCGGCGGTACTTATTATGGTCCGGCTGATAAATTACAGGAAGAAGTAATGTCTGTTATCACAGACAGCAGAAAAGCAGAAGAAGGATGTCTGTTTGTACCTATTGTGGGGGAACGTGTAGATGCCCATAAATTTATCCCACAGGTAATGGAAGCAGGGGCACTGGCAACCTTGTCGGAACGGGTGCTTGATAACGCTGATTTTCCTTATATCGCAGTAGAATCTTCTCTTCAGGCAGTGAAAGATATTGCAGAGTTTTATTTAAAGCAGCTTCAGATCCCGGTTGTGGGAATTACAGGAAGCGTTGGTAAGACAAGTACAAAAGAAGTGATCGCATCTGTTCTGAACCAGAAATACCATACTATGAAAACACAGGGCAACTTTAACAATGAACTTGGTCTGCCTCTCACAGTTTTTCGTCTGCGTGATGAAGATGAAATTGCAGTTCTGGAAATGGGAATCAGTGATTTCGGTGAGATGACCAGACTTGCGCAGATTGCAAGACCGGACACCTGCGTGATCACGAATATCGGTACCTGCCATCTGGAGAATCTGGGAGACAGAAATGGTGTTCTGAAAGCAAAGACAGAGATTTTTAAATTCCTCAGACCGGAGGGACATATTGTATTAAATGGCGATGATGACAAGCTTATCACAGTAAAAGAATATGAAAAGATAAAACCTGTATTTTTCGGAATGAGTAATGAATGTCAGGTTTACGGTGATAAGATTGTAAGCAGAGGTTTAAAGGGAATGACCTGCACCATTCATCTGGGGGATACTGCATTTACAGTTGATATCCCGATGCCGGGGCGCCATATGGTATATAATGCGCTGGCAGCAGCTGCAGTTGGAAATATTTATGGACTTACAACTGAGCAGATCAAAGCCGGAATCGAGAGCCTGGAGCCGATCAGCGGTCGTTTCAGAATGATCGAAACAGATAAATTTCTGATCGTAGATGACTGCTATAATGCAAATCCCATGTCCATGAAAGCCTCTCTGGATGTTCTGCAGGATGGTGCAGGACGCAGAATAGCAGTCCTTGGCGATATGGGTGAACTTGGAGAGAATGAAGTTCAGCTTCATGAGGAGGTAGGAGAGCATGCCGGAAAATGTGATATTGATGTTCTTATCTGTACAGGTAAACTGTGCAGAAATATGGCAGAGAGAGCACAGCGGACAAATCCGGACCTGAAAGTAATCTATGAGCCGGACAGAGAAAGTCTGCTGGAGCATCTGGAAGGTTATGTACAGGATGGTGACACTATTCTTGTGAAAGCTTCCCATTTTATGAAGTTTGAAGAGGTAGTTACGAAACTGGAAAATATGTAAACACTTCGAGACATTTTTGTCTTTTTATGAGAGAATTTGATGAGCGATTTTAGTTCCATGATACCGGAAACAGCAGTATAATAATCCTGTCAGTTTATGAGCAGGCAGCGAAGCAGATAGTCTTATCTGTTCAAGTGAGGAGGATGTTATGCTGGAGAAAGTTATGGAACTGCATTTCCTGCTGTATGCCATGATGTTAATGGGCGGACTGGGAGCACTGGGGATGCTGACCACACATCTTACCTACCGAAGAATGATCAGAAAAAATACAGAGGTTAAATCAAATCTCAAAGAGAAATGGACAAATCTTTGGAAAACAAGAGACAGGCTGTTGAACCGTATGAACCGGTTTGTCTGGTATCCGTCACTTTTCTGTATCGCTTTTCTTGGACTGGCTTTTTTTCTGTATTCCAAAGATGCACGATGGGACGGAATGCCGCTGGCATATCTTTATGTGGCTGCGATCATTCCGACAGCATTGCTTTTGCTGAGACAGGCGCTGGATTTTACATACAGAGAAGAACTTCTGATGAATTCTTTTTCTGATTATGTGGAACATGCCCGCACATGGGTAGAAGAAGTGCCGGTGCCGGAGAAGGCTGACGAAGCTGTAAAAGAGGAAATCGTTGAACATATTGCGGACAGTATCCGCCAGACTGCAGCAGCAGGAAGCCATTTCAGCGGAATGCTTACACCCGAGGAAGATGAGATTATGAGAGAAATCATAAGAGAATTTATGAAATAAAGACATGAAAATTCACTGCAAATGAGATACACAGGATCAGAAACAATATGGCAATGTAAAGTTTCTGATCCTGTACACATTTTAAGACAGAATAATTTATTATTCGTCATCCTCTTCAATTACCTGGATCTCCAGATAATCAAAATCAATCTGCTCTATAAAATTATCCTGATAAAATCTGGCTTTTCCATGTTTCTTAAAATGTCTGACTGTAGATTCCAGCCAGATTGGGTTTCCCAGATCCATTTCATAACAGATACTTTCCAGACCACGAAAAATCTTGTGGGTCCGCGTATCTTCGGAGTCATCGCAGATTACAGTATCTTTCAGTAAATGATTATCTTTCCATAATTTTCCCCATAAACGGAACATATCGGTAATACCTCCCTGTCAGAACTGCCACAGGCGGCAGAAATCTCATTTTCTAAGTGATTCCCAGTATAGCGGATTTTTGCGGGAAAGTAAAGAAAGTGAAAAGCAACAGCAAAATACTTATAGTCTTAGGCTTGATTATTCCGGTGGAATATTCTATAATAAAACCTAAATTTCCATAAATTAGCGTGTCAAAGTGCCGGTTCAGGAGAAAATCAGTTTTCATCTGGAAATTTGAAGACTGGTGTGGATAAGGTGAGTTCCATAACTGCATTTGTGATATGCAAAAAAACAGAATGGAGGAGACATTATGAAATTATACGATACCGGTGTGTATTTGCTGAATGGTCAGAAGATTGTTCCGGAGAATCAGGCAGATTTTCCTGTTTCCAAAGAGGAAGCTGCAAAGAGTACAATTGCCTATTCAATTCTGAAAGCACACAATACTTCCGGAAATATGGACAAACTTCAGATTAAATTTGATAAACTGACTTCTCATGATATCACTTTTGTCGGAATTATCCAGACTGCACGTGCTTCAGGCCTTGAGAAATTTCCGGTGCCATATGTACTGACAAACTGCCATAATTCACTCTGTGCAGTAGGCGGAACTATTAATGAAGATGATCATATGTTTGGACTTACCTGTGCCAAGAAATATGGCGGCGTATATGTACCGCCTCATCAGGCGGTTATCCATCAGTTTGCAAGAGAAATGCTTGCGGCAGGCGGTAAAATGATCCTCGGTTCAGACAGCCATACACGATATGGCGCACTGGGAACCATGGCAATGGGTGAGGGCGGACCGGAGCTTGTAAAGCAGCTTCTTTCCCAGACTTATGATATCAATATGCCAGGTGTAGTTGCCATTTATCTTACAGGTTCTCCACGACCGGGCGTAGGTCCTCAGGACGTTGCGCTTGCGATTATCGGCAAGGTTTTTGCAAACGGATATGTGAAGAATAAAGTTATGGAATTTGTAGGACCCGGTGTTGCAAATTTAAGTGCTGATTTCCGAATTGGTGTAGATGTAATGACAACAGAGACCACCTGTCTTTCCTCTATCTGGCAGACAGATGAGAAGATTCAGGAATTCTATGATATCCGATGGCAGAAGTGAAGATTACAAAGAACTGAAACCAGGTGAAACAGCATACTATGATGGCTGTGTAGAGATTGATCTGAGTGAGATCAGACCAATGATCGCTATGCCATTCCATCCAAGCAATACATATACAATTGATGAACTGAAGGCAAATCTGGATGATATTCTGGCAGATGTTGAGAAAAAAGCACAGATCAGCCTTGATGGAAAAGTTCCATATACATTAAGAGACAAAGTAATTGATGGTAAACTTTATGTAGAACAGGGAATCATCGCAGGATGTGCAGGTGGTGGATTTGAAAATATCTGTGCAGCAGCTGATATCCTTAAAGGCAAGAGCATTGGTGCAGATGCCTTCACATTGAGTGTATATCCGGCAAGTACTCCGATTTATATGGAACTGGCTAAAAATGGCGTTCTGGCAGGACTTCTTGAAACGGGAGCTGTTGTGAAGACTGCTTTTTGCGGACCTTGCTTTGGTGCAGGGGATACTCCTGCAAATAATGCATTCAGTATCCGTCATACGACCAGAAACTTCCCGAACCGCGAAGGTTCCAAAATCCAGAATGGCCAGATTTCTTCTGTTGCACTTATGGACGCACGTTCTATTGCGGCAACTGCAGCAAACAAAGGTTTCCTGACTTCAGCAGAGGATTATACGGGTGGTTATACAGGACAGAAATATTTCTTTGATAAGACAATTTATGACAATCGTGTATTTGACAGCAAGGGTATAGCTGATCCGGGTGTAGAGATCCAGTTTGGTCCGAATATTAAGGACTGGCCGGAGATGGCTGCACTTCCGGAGAATCTGATCGTGAAGGTTGTTTCTGAGATCCATGATCCGGTTACTACAACAGATGAACTGATCCCATCCGGTGAGACATCTTCTTATCGTTCCAATCCACTTGGACTGGCTGAGTTTACACTTTCCAGAAAAGATCCTGCTTATGTAGGACGTGCGAAAGAAGTTCAGAAAGCTCAGAAGGCTATTCAGGAAGGAAAATGTCCGGTTGAGGCATTACCGGAGATGAAACCTGTAATGGATGTGATCAAAAAGGATTATCCGAATGTAAGCAAGGAAAATCTTGGTGTGGGAAGTACGATCTTTGCAGTGAAACCAGGTGATGGTTCTGCGCGTGAGCAGGCTGCTTCCTGTCAGAAAGTGCTTGGCGGATGGGCAAATATCGCCAATGAGTATGCGACAAAGAGATACCGTTCCAATCTGATCAACTGGGGTATGCTTCCATTCCTGATTAAAGAAGGGGAGCTTCCGTTTGCAAACGGAGATTATCTGTTCTTCCCGCAGATTCGTAAGGCAGTGGAAGAAAAGGATGATGTGATCCAGGGATATATTGTCGGTGCTGAGGGACTGAAGGAGTTTGAAGTGGCTCTTGGGGAGCTTACGGATGATGAGCGTGAGATTATCCTTAAGGGATGCCTGATTAATTATAATCGAAAATAGGAAGTGATGAAGATGCAGCTATCCTCTCTTTAGGTTGGGAGTAGCTGCATCTTTATTGTTTATGAAATTATGAGAATTGCGGGAACTGCTTTGCAGCGGAGCGATTCGTGGATATAATAGAGCCCCGGGCAGCAACATACTGCATCGAAGAAAGTGAAATAATCTGAAAATTATCAAATAAATAAAAATATTATAAAATTAGTGCAAATAAGACAAAGATAAATAGAAAATATTGAAATAAAATGCAAAAATGTATTGACAAATAATAACAAGAGTGTTATTATAACACCATCAAAAGAAACAAGGAAACGAATTAAACAATCAAAGAAATTCATTCAATTCATAGCATATATAAATGTTCCAATGAAAAGGATGAAAATAAAAGAAAGGTTCGGGTGATTCCATTGGGAAAGAATTTATAACTTCATCAATATAAGAGTGACGGGTATCGCATTTCCTGCAAGAAAGACCTGATACGGAGATTATAAAAAAGTATTTTCCTTATATAATATAAGAGCATACGCACAGTCTGATTAATAAGGAAGGAATGTATCAAAGGTATTATAGAAGCGATAACTTATATTGAATATCTGTTGCAGACCTGATACAGGGATTTTGGTAAATGTGTAAAGAAATATTTACCGGAAGAGCATAACCCTTATCTCAGTAGTTAGCCTGAAAGCAGAGGTTCAGGTAACAGATAAACTGAAGGTAAGAACGATGTTTTGAGAGGCATATAGAAGTTTAAGTATATGGTTTGAAATCCTGCATCAGAAGAATATCCGGTATATAAAATTACAGGATATTGAGAGAAATATTAAGGTACTTTTTCAGTGATACTTTACATAATTCAGAACATCTGCCATTAATGTTCGATAAATATGAAAAGCACATAAGGAAATTAAACAGTTGTGAATTTAAGAAGTTAGGTTTATGATTGCTTAGCACGAAAAATAATGAAAAAGTGTATCCGATATTTCATAAATGAAAAACAAATTATAATACGTGAAATTATAATTTAAAATCTATAAAACTTTCTAAGTAAGTTCCGATGAACTGAATAACTGATATCATAAAAGCATAAAAGCAGGAATGAATCAGATTATAAACAGTACATATGGATTATGAGCAGGAAACAGAATAGGAATTTTAAATAAACATAGAAAAATTTAATAGTGAACTTATAAAGTAGTTTGTAAATAACATATTATTTTATTATAGAAAGAATACTAAGAGGAAAATAAATTGAATAACGAAGAACATTGAAGCGGTCATCATTTTTGAAATCAGGAAAAGTAAAAAGTGATGACCGTTTTCAAATTGTATTCATATATATTCGTTTATTGCGTGAAATGGAATTTTAGGATATACTCTCCATGAAAAGGAGAGTTTTTTTATGTGGATAAAAGATATCAAAGATTATATTTTATATGAAGATAAAGATATTCTGGTCTGTCACAAACCGGCAGGGCTTGCAGTTCAGAATGCGCGGGTTGGCAGTATGGATATGGAGAGCCTCTTGAAGAATTATATTGCTCAGAAGGTGCCGGGTAAGATGCCGTATCTGGGTATTATCCATCGTCTGGATCAGCCGGTGGAGGGGGTTCTTGTATTTGCCCTGAATCCGAAGGCAGCAGCAGATCTCAGCAGACAGATGACAGCGGGAAAAATAAAGAAGACTTATCTTGCAGTTACAGAAGGAACAGTGAAAGTGAAGAGTGCAAAACTGGTGGACTGGCTGAAGAAGGATGGCAGGACCAACAGCTCTGCAGTGGTTGAGGGAGGAACTTCCGGAGCAAAAAAGGCGATCTTGTCTTATGAAGTTCTGGAAACCTGGAAAAATAAGGAAGATGCACAGGATTGTGGCGAAAGAAATCTGATTCGGATTGATCTGGATACAGGCAGGCATCATCAGATTCGTGTGCAGATGGCGCATGCCGGAATGCCTTTGGTTGGTGACAGAAAGTATAATCCCGGTCAGAATAGTCAGGAACCGCTGGCTCTCTGTTCTGCAAAACTGGGATTTCAGCATCCGGTGACAAAGAAACAGTTGGAGTTTCAGGTGCAGCCTGCAGGTATGGCATTCAAAAGACATTGACATAGCGCAATTTTTGATGTATAAAAGTGAAAAATGTGTAAAATCTCTGGACGAATTTCGTAAAGTGTGTATAATGTAGAAAGTAATATGCAGTTATAAGGTTTATAGCAATTCTCGTAAATAATGCATTTAAGAGGATCGCTACAGGTAATTGTTCGATGTTAATTATTCTGTGAGAGTACTGGGCAGATATCGATTTTTTAGTTGACAGAAATTATACATTATTTTATGAAATTGCTGTAATGTGCAGTATAGCACTGAAAGGAAGAGGAAATTAAAATGAAAAGAGCGGCGGCAGCAGCGATAAGTTTAATGACAGGACTGGCAATGCTGACAGGATGCAGCAGAGCGGAGGTGGAAGAGACAATCCAGCCGTTGGTGGCAGACGCTATCGAAGAATCCGATTCAGAGGCAGAAGCGGTGAAGGAAGAGGATGAGAGTCCGCTGATTCCGGAGATTGATACAGATATAAAAATCCATGCCGGTTCAAGGATCGCAGTGGTAAGCAAATGTGTCAAGGGCGAATACTGGAAGATGGTTAAGAAAGGCATGGAAGATGCGGTAAAGGAAATTAATAAAGCATATGGTTATAAAAAAGATGACCAGATTACCATGACTTTTGAAGGCCCTGATAATGAAGAGGACGTAGAAACTCAGATTAATACAATAGATGCTGTTATCGCAGAGAATCCGGATGTTCTTTGTATTTCGGCAAGTGACATGGATTCCTGTGAGGCACAGCTTGAAGCTGCAAAGGAAAATGGAATTCCGGTTATAGCATTTGATTCTAATGTAGCCGAGAAAAAACTGGTGAAGGCATATCGGGGAACCGATAATGTGCAGGTAGGAAAGATGGCTGCTTATCAGCTTGGCAGTGCACTCGGAAAGATGGGAAAGGTTGCGGTTTTTTCCGCACAGCAGAAGACAAAGAGTGTTCAGGATCGTGTAGAAGGATTTATGAATAATATCGGGAAGTACGGAGATATTGAAGTTGTGGAAACCATTTATTCTGATCAGGTAGATGATATGGAGGCTTCCATGAAGGAAGTCCTGGAAAAATATCCCACACTGGATGGTGTATTCTGCACCAATGCAGATATTACAGAGATGTATCTGAATCTGGAGAAGAGTGATGAGCATGATGCACCGGCTCTGGTAGGGGTTGATGCAACTACTAAGCAGCAGGAAGCAATCCGTAATGGAGAAGAGATTGGCTGTGTTTCCCAGCAGCCTTATGCTATGGGATACCAGACGATCTGGGCAGCAGTTGAAACAACGGCACCGAAGAAATCTGTTGTGATTGAGAAAAATGTACTGAGCAATCCGGCATGGATCGATGCAGACTGTCTGGATGATCCGGACTACAGTGGATATTTATATACAGAATAAGAATTAAAGATAAACGCTCCGGGAGGATGTACAGGGTCTCAAATGCATTAATTAAGAAGATTTTCTATAAGAGGAATGTGTCTGCTGGGACAGACCGGTAATACAGAACTTATATATAAAGCAGAATTATATACGAAAGAAGAAGCATGAAAACAGTGATGAGTTGTTTTCGTGCTTTTTTTGTGTCATAGAATATTACTCCGTAATGTTCTATGACACAAAAAAGCTCTCCGGGCAGGCTCCTTATTTATATCTCTTCTTCTTTGAAATAAAAATATAAACAAATCAGAAGCTTTGACTGTATAAAAAGATTTATATTGATGATATAATCACATACACGATATAAAAATAACAAAAAAATATTGGATGGATGAAAAATATTTGATAAAATTATCTAATGAGATTGTAATTTTAAAGGATATATGGTAAAATTTGACTATAAATTCTTGAAAATATATACAAAAATTAAGCAAAAAGGAGAAGAGGATGAAACAATGGTCAGAGATCATCAGAAATGTCACCATGTTGTCGCAGCTTGGACTGTCTCTCATAACCCCTGTCCTGATATGTCTGGCAGTATGCTGGCTGATTGTTTCTAAGACCGGAGCTGGCGGATGGGTATATATCCCCGGTTTTTTCTTTGGTCTTGGAGGTTCCGGGACAGTGGCATATAAATTTTATCTTTCTATTAACAGACAGCAGAAGAAAGAGAACAAAAAGAAGAAAAATAAAGTATCGTTTAACAGACACCTGTAATGATACAGAAACGAAAGGGAGATTTATATGAGTATTATGGATAATGTTCAGCCTGCCGTAAAGAAGGAAACCGGGAAGGTAGTTGCCATCACCGGAATCGGGCTGATTTTGATGTGGATCGTGTTTGGAGTGCTGCATGCTTTCATGCCACAGAAGGTACCGTTTGATTATACGGTGTTTCTTGGAGGGGCAGTGGGAGGATGTGTGGCAGTCCTTAATTTCTTTTTTATGGGACTTGCAGTGCAGAAAGCAGCTGCAGCAACAGATGAGGACACAGCGAGAATGAGGATCAAAGCAAGTTACTCCCAGAGAATGCTGATCCAGATGTTGTGGGTGATCTTGGCAATCGTGGCACCCTGTTTTCATTTTGTGGCAGGAATCGTTCCTCTTTTATTTCCCGGAACAGGAATTAAAATTGCAGGAATTTTTCATACTAACAAATAGGTATTTCTATATCAAACCGGAACAGTACCGGGAGAGACAGGAGGTGAATAAAGAGTATGGAATTGGATATCAGCGGGGCAAGGATATTCTTTACATTACCCATTGATGTGCCTGTTCTCGGACCATTAAGGATCAGTGAGACAATGGTGGTAAGCTGGATTGTTATGATACTCATAACAGGTTTGTGTATCTGGCTGACACATGATCTGAAAGAAGAGAACATTTCTAAACGTCAGGCTGTGGCAGAGCTCATTGTAGAGAAGGCCAACAGCTTTGTAATCGGAAATATGGGTGAGAAATTCAGATACCTGATACCATTTGTTGCAGCACTTTTTGCAACCAGTGTGGTTTCCAACCTGATCAGTCTGATCGGACTTCGAAGCCCTACAGCAGACCTTTCTACTGAGGCTGCCTGGGCAGTTGTGGTTTTCATTATGATCACAGCACAGAAGATAAAGACCAGCGGATTTGGCGGTTATCTGAAAGGATTTACAACTCCGATCGCAGTTATGACACCGTTTAATATTCTTTCCGAGCTGGCTACACCTGTCAGTATGGCGTGTCGTCATTTCGGAAATATCCTTTCCGGTGTGGTAATCAATGGCCTGATCTATGGGGCACTGGCAGTCGCAAGTTCCGCGCTTCTGGGCCTGATCCCGGGTGCACTGGGAGATGTACTGTCAAAGATACCGATTCTTGATGTCGGTGTACCTGCGATAACGTCGGTCTATTTTGACTGGTTCTCAGGAGTTATGCAGGCGTTTATCTTCTGTATGCTGACTGTAATGTATATTGCAAATGCAGCAGAAGAGTAGCAGAAACATGATTTGCCGGAGCAAAACGGCAGCGGTGGTAACCGCAAAGAATGCTGAAATACAGCAGAAAAATTAATACCGCAGCAAAGGGGAAAAGCTGCAGATTATTATTTAACAGGAGGGTTTTAATATGGATTTTCAGTTATTGGCAAAAGGTATCGCATTAGCAGGATGTGCAATTGGAGCAGGATGTGCGCTGATCGCAGGTATCGGACCTGGTATTGGTGAAGGTAACGCAGTAGCAAAGGCGCTGGAGGCAATCGGACGCCAGCCTGAGTGCAAGGGTGATGTTACTTCTACCATGCTTCTTGGATGTGCCATCGCAGAGACAACAGGTATCTACGGTTTCGTAACCGGTCTGTTGCTTATCTTCGTTGCACCTGGTATGTTCATGAACTTCCTGAGCTGATAAAAACAGCTGAGATGCCGGATATCACAGATTAAGCGGCATCTGATATGGAACCTGTGGATAATTCCGGCAATAGCCGGAGAATGATCCGCATAAATACAGACAGGAGGTTACAAACATGCAGGTACAGGAATTAGTTGGAATTGTGCCGTGGAATTTTATAGCGACGATTTGCAACCTTTTTATTCAGGTATATCTGATCAAACGTTTCCTCTTCAAGCCCATCAATGAGATGCTGGAAAAGCGCAAAGCGAAAGCGGATGCCCAGATCCAGGATGCAGTGAAGGCAAAGGAAGAAGCTCAGGCAATGAAGGCAGAATATGAAAAGAATATGCAGGAAGCCAAGAATAGGGCAAATGACATTGTGATGACAGCTCAGAAAACAGCCGCTATCCAGAGTGAAGAGATGCTTAAGGAGGCTTCCAGTCAGGTAACTGCCATGAAAGAGAAGGCAGAGAAAGACATTGCCCAGGAGAAACGTAAGGCAGTCAACGAGATCAAGGGAGAAATCGGCGGTATGGCTGTTGAGATTGCCGGAAAAGTGATCGAGCGCGAAATTAGTGAAGAGGATCATGCAAAACTGATTGATGAGTTTATTGAGAATGTAGGTGAGGCATCATGACAAAAACTGCCAGAGTTTACGGCGGAAGTCTGTATGACCTTGCCGCTGAGGAAAAGCTCGATGGACAGATCATGGAGCAGATGATCGCAGTCAGACAGATTTTCAGGGAAAATCCGGGATATTTGAAATTGCTGGGAGAACCGGCGATTCCTGAAAACGAGAGACTTAAGATGATTGAAGAGGCTTTCGGAGGGCAGGCAGAGAGATATCTGGTGAATTTCCTGAAATTATTGTGTGAACGCAAGATTCTGAGAGAGTTTGCCGGATGCTGCGAAGAGTTTATCAGACGCTACAACAGTGCACATGGAATTGCAGAAGCCGTGGTTACCAGTGCAGTGAAGCTCAGTGATACTCAGATGGAAGCTCTGAAAGCGAAGCTTGAGAAGCTAAGTGGAAAGAAAGTGTATCTGGTTCAGAAAACAGATGCATCCGTTCTTGGCGGACTTCGCGTGGAACTGGAGGGCGTACAGCTTGACGGTACAGTACAGAGCCGTATTTCCGGTATTTCGAAGAAACTGAATGAATTGGTAGTATAAGGAACTGGATTCCGGATTTGAGAATCGTACTGTATGGGTATTTGACATATGGATATGAAAAATCTTTAAATTTCTGAATTCAGACAGCGCAAAATAATAGAATATAAAAGGATGGAATGGAAACATGCAATTAAAACCTGAGGAAATATCCAAGGTCATCCGAAGCCAGATAAAATATTACGAAAATGCCATTCAACAGAACGAGACAGGTACGATCCTTATGGTTGGTGACGGTATTGCCAGAGCTAGCGGACTGGTAAACTGTATGTCAGGAGAGCTTCTGGAATTTGAGGACGGAAGCTTTGGTATGGCACAGAACCTGGAGGAGAACAGTGTCTCCATCGTAATCTTTGGTTCAGATGAGAACATTGGTGAGGGTCAGACCGTAAAGCGTACAGGCAAGGTCGTGTCTGTACCTGTAGGCGACGCCATGGTTGGACGTGTTGTAAATGCACTGGGACAGCCAATTGACGGAGCAGGCCCGATTGATACAAAAGAATTCCGGCCAATCGAGAGCAAGGCACCGGGAATCTGTGAGAGAAGATCTGTATATCAGCCTCTTCAGACCGGTATCAAAGCCATCGACTCCATGATCCCCATTGGACGTGGACAGCGAGAACTGATCATTGGTGACCGTCAGACCGGTAAAACTACAATTGCTACAGATACCATTATTAACCAGAAGGGAAAAGATGTGATCTGTATCTATGTAGCCATTGGACAGAAGCGTTCCACAGTAGCTACATTAGTAGAGAACCTGACCAGAAACGGCGCAATGGATTATACTATCGTTGTGGCAGCTACAGCATCTGAGTCAAGCCCGCTGCAGTATATCGCACCGTATTCCGGATGTGCAATGGGTGAATACTTTATGAATAAGGGAAAAGATGTGCTGATCATCTATGATGATTTAAGTAAGCATGCAGTTGCATACCGTGCACTTTCCCTGCTGATCCGTCGTCCGCCTGGACGTGAGGCATATCCGGGTGATGTTTTCTATCTGCATTCCAGACTTCTGGAACGTGCAGCGAAGCTGGACGATGAACATGGCGGCGGTTCCATGACAGCACTGCCGATTATTGAAACACAGGCAGGTGACGTATCTGCCTATATTCCTACTAACGTTATTTCTATTACAGATGGACAGATTTTCCTGGAGACAGAGTTATTCCATTCAGGAATCATGCCTGCTGTAAACCCAGGTATCTCCGTATCACGAGTTGGTGGTGATGCGCAGATCAAGGCAATGAAGAAGGTAGCAGGAACACTGAAACTGATTTATTCCCAGTACCGTGAGCTGCAGAGCTTCGCACAGTTTGGTTCTGATCTGGATGCTGATACAAAGGCACGTCTGGAACAGGGAGCACGTATTGTGGAAGTTCTGAAACAGAACCAGAATGCACCGGTTCCTGTAGAGAAACAGGTTGCGATCCTTTATGCGGTTACAAAGGGTGTTCTGGAATCAGTAAAAGTTGAAGACGTAAATGTATATGAATCAGGATTATATACCTATCTGGATACAGATGCAGCAGGCGTAGAGGTTATGCAGGAGATCCGCTCAACAGGTAAGCTGGAGCAGGAAACAGAGCAGAAGCTTCGCAGCGTACTGGATGCGTATACAGAGAACTTCCTGAATACAAGACCTGAGAAATAAAGTGATTAGGAGGGTATCGTATGGCTTCGAATATGAAAGCGGTAAAGCTGCGTATCAAGAGTGTACAGAGTACCATGCAGATTACCAAGGCCATGGAGCTTGTAGCGTCCTCCAAACTGCGTAAGGCAAAGGAACGTGCAGAGGTATGCCGTCCGTACTTTACAGAACTTCATGAGACATTGAAAGAGATTGCAAGGGAGAATACAGATTTCTCATCCGTTTATGCGAAAGAGTCTTCCAACAATAAAACCTGCTATGTAGTGATCGCAGGTGACAGAGGACTTGCAGGCGGATATAATGCAAACCTTTTCAAATGTCTGGAGGCTTCTGCTGAAGGTAAGGACTACATGGTTCTGCCGGTTGGAAAGAAAGCAGTAGAATATTTCCGCCAGAGAGAGATTGAAGCTCTGACAGAACAGTTTGCAGAAGTGGGAAGTATTTCTGTGGCGGACTGTTTTGAGATGGCAAATATGCTCTGCACGGAATTTCGAAAAGGAACCTTTGGTCATATTGAATTATGCTATACTGTCTTTGATTCCATGCTTTCTCAGCAGCCGGAGGTATTTTCCATGCTTCCTATGACTGATATCAGAGAGGAAAGCGGAGGTAAGATAGAGACGAAGAATCTGATCCTCTATGAACCGGACGGAGAGACAGTATTTGATGCCATTGTTCCGGAATATCTGGCAGGACTGGTTTATGGCGGTATCTGCGAAAGTACCGCAAGTGAACTGGCAGCCAGACGTATGGCTATGGATGCAGCCACAAGTAATGCGGAAGAGATGATTGATCAGCTCAATTTGTATTACAACAGGGCACGTCAGGCCAGCATCACGCAGGAGATCACGGAGATTGTTGCAGGTGCAGAAGGTCTTTAATATAATTTCCAACAGATAGGAGATTACTAACATGAGTGAAAAACACATTGGCGAGGTAGTGCAGGTTATCGGTCCGGTACTGGATATCCGCTTTGCGCACGATGAACTGCCGCCTCTTCTCAATGCCATAGAGATTGATAATGATGGCGCAAAGCTGGTTGCCGAGGTTGCACAGCAGGTTGGTGATGATGTGGTAAGATGTATTGCCATGAATTCTACTGACGGTCTGGTGCGCGGTGCCAAAGCTCTGGATACAGGCGGTCCCATTTCTGTTCCTGTAGGTGAAGAATGTCTGGGACGAGTATTTAACCTTCTGGGTGATCCGGTAGATAATCTTCCGGCACCGGAGGCAAAGGAACGCTGGTCTATCCATCGTCAGGCTCCTTCTTATGAAGAACAGATGCCTGCAACAGAAATCCTGGAGACAGGTATCAAGGTCGTTGACCTGATCTGTCCTTATGCAAAGGGTGGTAAGATTGGTCTTTTCGGTGGTGCAGGTGTAGGAAAAACAGTTCTTATCATGGAGCTGATCCACAACGTAGCAACTGCACACGGCGGACTTTCCGTTTTTACAGGTGTAGGAGAGCGTACACGTGAGGGAAATGATCTTTACAATGAAATGAAAGAAAGTGGAGTTATCGACAAGACTGCTCTGGTTTACGGTCAGATGAACGAGCCGCCCGGAGCACGTATGAGAGTTGGACTTTCCGGACTTACCATGGCGGAATACTTCCGTGATGAGAAGAACCAGGATGTGCTCCTCTTTATTGACAATATTTTCCGTTTTACACAGGCAGGTTCCGAGGTGTCTGCGCTTCTGGGACGTATGCCTTCAGCCGTAGGTTATCAGCCTACACTGGCAACTGAAATGGGTAACCTGCAGGAACGAATTACTTCCACAAGAAAGGGTTCCATCACATCTGTACAGGCTGTATATGTGCCTGCCGATGACCTGACTGACCCGGCTCCTGCAACTACATTCTCACATCTGGATGCAACAACTGTACTTTCCCGTGAGATCTCCAGCCAGGGTATTTATCCGGCTGTTGATCCTCTGGATTCCACAAGCCGTATCCTTTCTCCTGAAATCGTAGGAACAGAGCATTATGAGATTGCCAGATCAGTACAGAGAGTTCTTCAGCGTTACAAAGAGCTTCAGGACATTATTGCCATCATGGGTATGGATGAGTTGTCAGAGGAAGACAAACGTACTGTAAGCCGTGCCCGTAAGGTTCAGAGATTCCTGTCACAGAGCTTCTCTGTAGCAGAACAGTTTACAGGTATGCCTGGCAAATATGTTCCGCTGAAGGAGACGCTGAGAGGATTCAGGATGATCCTTAACGGTGAGTGTGATGACATTCCTGAGAGTTATTTCCTGTTTGTGGGAACCATCGATGAAGTGTTTGAAAAAGCGAAGAATCAGTAAAGGGGGAAATGTCCTATGAGTACTTTCCCGTTGAGAATCGGAACACCGGACGGATTACTCTTTGAAGGCAATGTGGAGCGTGTGATCTGCAGAACTGTCAGTGGTGATCTGGCTATTCTTGCCAGACACTGTAATTACTGTACTGCCCTGGGAATGGGTGAAGCCAGTGTGGTAATGGAAGACGGTAGCAGACGGACCGCAGCCTGTATTGGTGGGATGCTTTCTGTTATGAACGGAAAGTGTCGTGTCCTTGCAACTACCTGGGAGTGGAAAGAGGATATCGATGAGCAGCGCGCACAGGAAGCTAAGAAAAGAGCTGAGGAGATGATCGCCAAAGGTGGCTTGAGTGATCATGATTATAAGATTGTGGAGGCTAAACTGCAGAGGGCGTTGGTGCGTTTGAGTGTGAAGAGCTGAGAAAATAAGAGTTATTAAGATATTGTGTTAAAGATAAAGACTGACAGGAGATCCGGGAGAGGAGACTGTCGGTCTTTTTTTGCTTGTGATATGGTTTTTTGGAGGATATAGTGGGAAGAATCTGAGGAAGAGATTTGAAGGAGGGACGCATAGAAAAATAATTTATTTTATGTGCGGTTTCGGACATTAAGATATTCTAAGCTGCTAAAAATCTGCTAAAGGCATGAGAAAAATGCCACAAACTCGCTTCGCTCAGACAGTGTGTCATTTTTCTCATAACGCAGATTTTGACCAGCTAAGAATATCTAAATATCCTGCAAATGCACATGAAATAAATTATTTTTCTATGCTGGTGGTTGGCTCTTTTAAATACACTTTAAGCGAATCAGGTAAGTCCCCTGCGGGGAAACCAAAAGGAAAAAATGATGAATAAAGCCGAATGGCAGTGTATTAAAATTAGGTGGATGTAATTGAAGAAAAAATATGATATCATGTGAGTAACAAATCGGTATTTAACGAGGAGGTAATGATTATGAGTAGAAATATAAAAGGTGGTTTTTTAACATTAAGTGGTGTTGTTGGTATTGTAGGAATGATAATAGCGGCAATGCAAAATCCGGCAACTGCATGGGTAACGCCACCTGGAAGAATGATTGTAAATATTTTAGAAAATGGATTATTGATTCCTACGGTTTTATTCCTTGTTCTTTTTATTTATGGATTGTATATTCTCCTAACGGAGAAAAACGATTGAGCAATACCGGTTTGTCGAATTAAGAAAACCGGTATTTGTGGAGGAGGAATTCTGTAATGAGATTTTTTGAAAATACCCGTAAGCCACAAGGCTTCGGCGGAAAATTGATGACGAAGATGATGAACAGTGGTCACGCCAAATTATCGCAATGGGGATTCTCAAATATCTCCGCGAAGTCTGATGCTGAAGTTCTGGACGTCGGCTGTGGCGGCGGAGCAAATATTGCGGTTTGGCTTGATAGATGTAGAAATGGCCACGTGACAGGAATGGATTATTCTGAGGTTAGTGTGGCAGAATCTCAAAAATTGAACGCCTTCGCCATTAAACAAGGGAAATGTAATGTAGTTCAAGGAGATGTATCTGCTATACCCTTTTCTGACGCGACTTTTGATTATGTTTCTGCCTTCGAAACAGTTTACTTTTGGCCAGGATTAGTAAAATGCTTTTCCGAGGTCAACCGTGTGCTGAAAAGCGAAGGCATATTCCTGATTTGTAACGAGAGTGACGGAACGAATGCCGCAGATGAAAAATGGACAAAGATGATCAATGGTATGAAGATTTACACATCTAAACAACTTGTTGCCGCTTTGAAAGAAGCGGGTTTTGCAGAGATCAAAACGTATTCAAATGCAAAAAATCATTGGATAAGTATTGTTGCAACGAAATAGCCAAATTCTA
>NZ_JBWJVQ010000192.1:0-17956 GCF_056339875.1 Blautia sp. ZXY-1-C6 | reverse complement strand
GGGTTTCCTGATTCATAGTCTGTGGATTTACGGAAATTCTTGTTACCGGATACTCCCTGATCGCCATCAGCTTTTCACGTGTAATACTGTCCGGTCTGCCGGCTTCCACAGTAAACTCTGCCAGTCCTTCATAGCCAAAAGCTTCTCCCACTGTATCCAGGAGCTTACGGATCTGATGTGGAAGCAGTGTAGTCGGGGTACCGCCGCCAATATAGATGGTGTCCAGTTTTCTTCCCTTCATCATAAGAGCAGTCTCTCTTACCTCACGGCAGAGAGCTTCCACATATTCATCTGTTCTCTTCTCCCACACTTTCAGCGGATAGGAGCTGAAGGAACAATACAGACAGATACTTGGGCAAAACGGGATTCCAATATAAAGGCTGTATCCATTTTCATAGTCAATATCCTTCAGAATCTCTCTTTCCCTGTTTGCAATAGTGATGGCAAGCGCTGTTTTCTGCGGACTCACCAGATATCTCTCACGCATCTCCCGGGCTGCTTCCGTATTTTTCATTCCGGATTCGATCATTCCCATTGCCAGTTTGGCAGGACGTATTCCTGTCAGATTTCCCCATGGAAGAGTTCTGCCCGTCAGTTTTACCAACAACTGATACAGAGCATATTTGATATTATCTTTATTCTCTTTTCTCAGAGCATGAGCATCCTGTATTCCACAGCCTGCATTCTCTTTAGAAAGTATGTCTGCGGAAATTACCCCTTTTTGCTCTGTTTCCTGTTTCGACAGATTCTCTGTCCTTTCGTATTTTATGATATAACTGTCATTATCCCGTTCCACACTGAAGCGGAGGTCATACTCTGCTTCACCATTTTCATAAAGAGTATGTATCTCCGCTTCGGGATAAAACGCTTTGATCAGTTCATAAACATCATGTTCAAAATCTCTGTTCTTAAACAGAATGCCTATTTTACACAAATGGATTATACCTCTTTTCATAACCAATAGTGGTAGATGCATCATGTCCGGGGAAAACCTCGGTCTCTTCAGGAAGCGAATCTACCAGTTTATGGAGACTTCTCACAATTTCTGCTGTACTTCCACCCGGAAAATCCGTTCTTCCAACAGAGCCATAGAACACTGTATCACCGCTGAACAATACACCTTCATCTTTCAGATAATAACAGCAGCTTCCTTTGGTATGTCCCGGTGTATGGATCATCTGAACGGAAAATCCCGCCAGTCTGATAACATCCAGATCCTCCAGAAATACATCCGGCACAATAGAACATCCCTGTCCATAATGTACAGTCATATTGATCGAAGGTTCGCGGAGCATCTCCTCTTCCTGACGACAGGCATAAATCGGAATATTATATTTCTCCTTTACTGCCTGTGCAGCCAGAATGTGGTCAAAATGTCCATGGGTAAGAAGAATCGCCACCGGTTTTCCATTCATCCGGGAAATCTTCATTTCAATCTTCTCCAGACAATCTGCGGGATCAACAATGATCAGTTCTCCGGTTTCTTTATTCTTAAGGAGATAGCAATTTGTATATACAGGTCCTAATATACATTTCTGTAATTCTAAATTCTTCATGTTATTCCTTTCTGTCAATCTGCAGCAGTTCCATAAAATAATGTTCCAGCAGATTTTTCCATGATCAGCCTGTAGTTCTCTCTACGTCAATGACACTCTCTACCTGACGGATCTTCTCGATCAGGGAACGCAGTTCCTCTTTGCTTCCAATCTCAAAACTCATGGAAATAGTTGCCTTCTCCTGCTTGCTTGTACGGCTGTTGATACTTCGCAGGTCGATCTTACGTTCTGTAAATATTTTAGAAAGATCCACAAGAAGCCCTGTACGGTTATTTGCATAAACCTGAATCTCAGCCATATACTTCTCTTTTTCCTTGGTATCAGGCTGCTGCCATTCCGCCTCGATCAATCGTGTCCTGTCCGTCTCAGACATATTCAGCACATTGACGCAATCTGTACGATGGATTGTGATTCCACGTCCTCTTGTAACAAAGCCTACAATCTCGTCACCCGGGATCGGATTACAGCACTTGGAAAAACGGACTGCCACATCATGGATTCCTTTTACCACAATTCCACTCTTGCTCTTGGCAATGTGAAGCTTCTCCTGTGTCTCAGAAGCAGCCTCAAGAACCTGCTCATCTGTCAGATTCTTCTTATTTTCCTTATCATAAGCCTCTACCAGCTTATTGAAAACCTGACCTTCTTTCAATCCGCCATGACCAATTGCAGCAAGTACTGAATCCCAGTCCCTGAAACCATATTTACGCAAAACAGCCTCCAGATACTGGGTTTTTGTATAATTTGCGATCTTAAATCCCTTTGCACGCGCATACTGCGCAAGCATCTCCTTGCCCTTAAGGATATTATCTTCTTTTAATTCCTTCTTGAACCACTGGTTAATCTTGTTCTTTGCCTGAGTACTCTTAACCAGTTTCAACCAGTCGCGGCTTGGTCCCTGAGAATTCTGTGAAGTAATGATTTCAATACGGTCGCCGTTTTTGATCTCATATTCAATCGGAACCAGCTTACCGTTAACTCTGGCACCTACCATCTTATTTCCGACTGCACTGTGAACACTGTACGCAAAATCCACCGGTGTAGAACCGCTTGGAAGTGTTTTAACATCTCCCTGTGGAGTGAAACAGTAAACACTGTCCGCAAAAAGATCCAGGTCATTCTTCAGAAGACTCATGAATTCTTTGTTATCAGACATGTCTCTCTGCCATTCCAGAATCTGACGCAGCCAGTTCAGTTTCTCTTCCTCACTCTTACCTACAGGAGCCTTTCCGTCAGACGACTCCTTATATTTCCAGTGTGCAGCGATACCATATTCTGCAGTTCTGTGCATTTCATAAGTACGGATCTGGATTTCAAAGGGCTGTCCGTTGGGTCCGATCAATGTGGTATGCAATGACTGATACATATTGGGTTTCGGCATGGCAATATAATCTTTAAACCGTCCCGGAATTGGCTTATACATCTCATGGATCACACCAAGGGCAGCATAACAATCCTTCACTGTATCTACAAGAATACGGACAGCAAATAAATCATAAATCTGATCAATAGTCTTATCCTGATTTACCATCTTCTTGTAGATGCTGAAAAAGTGTTTTACACGTCCGTCCACCTGCGCCTTAATATTGGCATCATCCATATGTTTCTTAACTTCTTTTACAATCGCACCTACAAACTGTTCTCTCTCGCTTTTACGCAGGGCAACCTTATGCACCAGGTCATAATATACATCCGGCTTAAGGTATTTCAGCGACAGGTCATCCAGCTCTACCTTTATCTTGGAAATACCCAGACGCATGGCAATAGGAGCATAAATATCCATGGTCTCTCTGGCCTTTTCCTGCTGCTTTTCAGGACGCATATACTGTAAGGTACGCATATTATGAAGACGGTCTGCAAGCTTGATCAGAATAACTCTGATATCCTTAGCCATGGCAAGAAACATCTTTCTGAGGTTCTCTGCCTGAACTTCTACTTTATCCGCAGAATAAGATAACTGTCCCAGCTTGGTAACACCATCCACAAGAAGTGCAACCTCTGAACCAAATTCCTTCTCAACTTCCTCATAGGTCATCCAGGTATCTTCAACTGCATCATGAAGAAGACCTGCAACTATCGTTTCTTTGTCAAGTTCCAGATCTGCCAGAATGATGGCAACACACAAAGGATGAATGATATATGGCTCTCCAGACTTTCTCTTCTGTCCTTCATGAGCTTCACTTGCAACCTTATATGCCTTCTCTATCATGGAAATATCTGTTGATGGATGATACTTCAGAACACTGTTTATCAGTTCTTTATAAAGCACCTCCGGACTTGTAAAATCATGCATGGTCTTTACTGCCGCATCTGCTCTCTTTACAGATTCCAGCTTCTCTTTTTCAACCTGCATTTCATCTTTTTTTGCTTCTGTACTTTTTGTTATCTCTGTCATATGCTCCCACCTGCCTGTCCTGCACAATCAGCTGTGCTTATTTACCATCATAACAAATTACAGACGCTACATCATACCCATTCAGTCTTTCGCGTCCCTTTAAACCTGCAAGTTCCATGAGAAATACAACCTTGACAACCTCACCGCCAAGCTGTTCCACCAGCTTGATCGCTGCTTCGATCGTACCGCCTGTTGCGATCAGATCATCAACGATAACCACTTTCTGACCTGGTTTTATGGAATCTTTATGCATTTCAATCTCTGCACTGCCATATTCCAGATCATAGCTTACAGATACTGTTTCGCGGGGAAGTTTACCTTTTTTACGAATCGGTACAAATGGTTTATGAAGATTATATGCGATCGGTACACCAAAGATAAAGCCTCTGGACTCTGTTCCTGCAATCACGTCCACATCTATATCCTTAAGACAGTCCTGCATGGAGTCGATTGCCAACTGCAGGCCATCCGCGTCCTGCAGAACACTTGTAATATCTCTGAAAATAATCCCCGGTTCAGGAAAATCCGGTATACTTAATACATAATCTTCAATTTTCTTCATTTTATTTCTCCTCCAGTGTGTGTTATATTGCTGTTCGCTCATAAATATTTTATAGTATATCACCTTTTTATTTCAGAATCAAGTTACTGTTAAGCCCTGACATTTGTATTTCCAGGCTTACCGGCGGTTACAAACCAAGCGGTAATATTAACAGTAATTCTGAATAATAATCTGAAGACTCTCTCGTCCCCTGAATCTGTTGATCTCCGGATAATAAGTAACAGAAATACTGTCTTTTTCCCTGATAAAGTTCACAAAATCCTCTGCTTCTCCGAAATAAATGCCTTCCACTGAAATCCCCTGCGGATTCGAGAAGTTTTAGTTTTACTACATTTTTATTTTTCCCGATAATACTGTGATCAAGCACTCTGAGATTTTTCTGCGCAAAGACCGGTTTTGTATTCCCTTTTCCAAAGGGTTCCAGAAGCGAAATCTGTTCTACCAGTTCTTTTGTAATATAAGACACAGGCATCGGCACATCAATCACGATCTTAGGACGCAATTCTTCGTCCGTCAACGTACAGTTGACATTGAGGCGTCTCCGGAATTCTTCTATATTTTTTTCTTCTATAGACAGACCTGCTGCCATCGGATGACCTCCAAACTGTATCATCAGGTCTGCACATTTTACCAGTTCTTCATACATAGAGTAACTTTCTATTGATCTTCCGCTTCCTTTTGCACTTGTCTCACCGCCCGTCAATACAAAGGCCGGCCTGTGATATTTTTCCCTGATCCTGCCTGCTATAATACCGGCAAGACTTTCATGACAATCCGGAAGATAAACTACCAGTACTCTGTCATTTTTCAGCTCTGTAGTCTCTATAATCCGGATTGCCTCTTCTTTTCCTTTCTCAGTGAGAGCTTTTCGGCTCTGATTAAGAGCTGTAAGATCTCCGGCAAGCCTTGCTGCTTCTTCCTTTGTTTTTGCATTGAGAAGTGCAAGAGAACGGGCAGCTGTATCCAGTCTGCCACTGGCATTGATACATGGTCCCAGCACAAATCCGATATGATAAGCTGTGATTTTAGCATCTTCCAGAGAATTTGCTCGGATCAGTTCCTGCAATCCTTGATTTTTGGTATTTTTCAGACGGCACAGCCCTTCTTTTACCAGAATCCTGTTCTCTCCCTGAAGATCCATAACATCTCCTACTGTTGCAATAGCCGCCAGTTCATAATAATCTTCCAGCTCCTCTGCCGGAACACCAAATCTCTCGTAAAGTGCTGCAATATATTTAAAGGCCACCACTGCCCCACACAGGTTTTTATTCGGGTATGGACAATCATATTGTTTCGGATTCAAAATCGCATCTGCCGGCGGAAGCACCATCTGGCGTTCTCCCTTTTCCTCCCTGTAAGGAACCTCATGATGATCTGTAATAATCACTGTCATTCCCTTATCCTTTGCCATCTGGATTTCAGCAGCCGCAGCAATTCCATTATCACAGGTCACGATCGTATCGATCCGGTCCGTTTCCGCTCTTTCTATAAGATGTGCATGAATCCCATATCCGTCTGCAACTCTGTCCGGAATATAAGTATCCACATCTGCTCCGATCCTCGCAAGGCCTTTCATTAAAATGTATGTAGAGGTCACACCATCAATATCATAATCACCAATAATACGGACTTTTGCTTTCTGCGATATTTTTTTCTCCAGGATATCTACAGCTTTTTCCATATCCTTCATCAGCCAGGGAGAAGGAAGCTCTTGTACTGTTCCTGACAGATACTCTCTTATCTTATCTTCTCCGATCACATCTCTGTTCCTGATCAGTCTCGCAATCACCGGATCAATATGAAACTGTTGACCGATCTGGTTAAAATCTGCTCTTTTTGCTGCTATTACCCATTTCTCCATATATTTTCTCTCCTCATAAAAATATCCCGGAGTTTTACCCCGGGATATTTCTGTCTGCCTGTTTTTCAGACAATTATTGTTTTATTCAGCATCATCATTCTGCTGTTTTTTAGCTGCTTCTTCGGCAGCCAGACGTTCAGCTACTCTTTTTCTGTTTTTCTTCTTTGGCTGAGTCGGATCTTTCTGTGATACATCACGTGCTTTCTTCGGCTTTGAAGAGGACTTTGCAGATGCGGAAGCTGCAGCAATTGCCGGCTGTCCTTTTCCTGCAAATTTCTTTTTCATCACATACCACAACGCACCTGTAATACATACAGAAGAATATGCACCGACAAGAACACCAACCATCAGAGGTGCTGCAAATTCACGGATAGAAGAAACACCCATGATATAAAGAACAGCTACCATAACAAAAGTTGTAAAAGAGGTATAAATACTTCTTGTAAGAGTCTGAGTGATACTTGTGTTTACAATTTCTGCCAGTTTTTCTCTGGAACCACTGTGAAGGTTCTCACGTATACGGTCAAAAATAACGATTGTAGCATTGATAGAATAACCTACGATTGTAAGCATGCAGGCAATAAATGTATTACCGACAGATACTCTGGCAATAGCATAGAATGCAAGTACAACCAGAACATCATGCAGAAGCGCCAATACCGCACTGCTTGCAAAACGGATGTCTTTAAATCTGAACCAGATATAAAGAAGCATACAGATTGTAGCTACTATAACGGCTACGATCGCATCACGACGCATTTCACTACTTACTGTAGAAGAAATACTTTCTGTGGAAATCGTGCTGTCATCTACACCAAATTTCTCAACCAGTGCACTCTGCAGAGCTTCACGTTCGCTCTGATTCAGAGAACGTGTCTTGATCACAACCTGATTTGTTCCGACTACCTTTGTAGGCTGAACATTTTTATCTCCTGTCACCTCTTCTACAACAGGAGTTACTTCAGAATCAATGGTCTTAATATCCATATCTTCATTAAATGTAACAGTCGTAGAAGTACCGCCTGAGAACTCAAGGCTGTAATTTAACGCTTTGTTTCCTGCATGCGAATTAGCAAACATCGCTGCCGGACCGCAGAGGATCAGGATAATGGAAATAGCAAAAAATACTTTCTTCTTTCCAAGGAAATCAACTGCCTTACGTTCTTTTGCAGATCCGTAGAATTTCGGATCACGTACACCAACTGCATAAAGTGCATTTACAATCAGTCTGGATACAACCAGTGCTGTAAACATGGAGATCACGATACCAAGGGCAAGTGTATAAGCAAATCCCTTAACAGTACCTGAACCAAGCCACATCAGCACAAAGGCTGCGATCAGTGTTGTAATATTTCCATCAAAGATTGCAGAGAAAGCTTTGCTGAAACCGGACTTAATAGAATTCCTTACTGAAACTCCTGCACCAATTTCCTCTCTGATTCGGGCATAAATAATAACATTGGCATCCACCGCCATACCGATACCAAGAATAATACCCGCAATACCCGGAAGAGTAAGAGTAATATCAAAGGCATTCAGCGTGATCAGCATTAATGATGTATAAAGAATCAGTGCGATACCTGCAACTACACCAGGTACGCGGTATGCAATGATCATAAAGATAATAACGATGATCAGACCGATCGCACCTGCAAGAACACTTGTAGAGATTGCTTCTTCACCAAGCTGTGCAGCTACAACACTGGAACGAAGTTCTTCCAGTTCCAGTCCCAGAGAACCGATACGGATATAAGAAGCAAGGTTCTGTGCTTCTTCCAGGTCAGACATTCCGCTGATCTGTGCTTTTCCGCCGGAAATCTCTTCATTTACATTCGGAGCACTGATAATGTTATTGTCATAGACGATAGCGATCTGCTTGCCTACATTATTCTTTGTAGCTTCTGCAAATTTTGTTTTACCACTGTTTTCTCCATCAGAAGTAAGAGTAAGACTTACCACATATTCCTTTGCACTTGTGTTCTGATTCTGGATCGCACCACCCTGGGCATCTGCTACATCAGAACCTTCCAGAACAACACTTCCGGATTCCTTGATCTCATCCATAGTTCTGGAGAGAACATATCCATCCTGTCCTGTAGTAAAGTTCTGGTTTCCGTCAGCATCTTCTTTTGTGATGAAATACAGGGAACCTGGTTTACCCAGATCATTCAAAATAGTATCTGCATCTGTAACACCAGGAATTTCAACTGTAATACGGTCTGAATCCTTCCTGGTATACCTGAGCCTCAGTACTGTACTGCTCTACACGCTTCTGAAGCTTGTAGATCGTATCTGACATCTCTTCGCTTGTCGGATTGCTCTCCTTAGCCTGGTAGGTAATGCTGACACCACCGGCAAGATCAAGACCCGTGTTGATATGTTTTGCTGCACCGGTTCCGGTAGGACCGATACCTACGGCTGCAGTAAAGCAAAAGAACACAGTCAGGATCAGTGTCAGAAGCAGCACTACGATTCCTTTACTTTTCTTCATAGTTCTTTTCCCTTCTTGATTTTTTGTCCGCGGTCATGTTCATCCGCCTGCCAGCCATTTTCTGTTATGATAACAGCCGACGGCGGTATCAGTCAGACAGATTACTGCCCACTAATCACATGCCAGTGCGGCTTTTATCATGATGGCGCACTCCACACGTTTTCTCTGGAGTTCGCATCCGATTTCATAATTGCCTTTGATATCTCCCTGGAAATGGAATGCATTTGCCGCACATCCGCCACTACAGTAGAAACGTGCGAAGCAGTCTTTGCAGTCTTTCTTTGTGTAAACGTTGCATCCGCCGAATTCCTTCTGGATTTCCGGCTTTGTGATGCCTTCGTCTACATTTCCCATGAGATACTGTTCTTCACCAACAAACTGGTGACATGGGTAAAAATCACCCCAGGGTGTTACAGCCAGGTACTCTGTTCCTGAACCGCAGCCTGACAGTCTCTTGTATACACAAGGGCCACCTGTAAGGTCGATCATAAAATGGAAGAAGTTAAATCCTTTTCCCTCTTTCTCTCTTTTAATCATTTCTTTTGCAAGAGTATCATACTCTTCCATGATCTGGGGGATATCCTCCTCGCGGATCGCATATTCCTCCGTATCAGCCGCAACTACAGGCTCTACAGAAATCTGTTTGAATCCAAGATCTGCCAGATGAAGCACATCCTTGGAGAAATCAAGATTATGGTGGGTAAAAGTACCTCTTACATAATACTTGTCCTGATTTCTGGATTCTGCAAATTTCTGGAACTTCGGCATGATCAGGTCATAGCTTCCTGCACCTTTTCTGAATGGACGCATGTAATCATGTACTTCCTTACGTCCGTCCACACTCAGTACAACGTTGCCCATCTCTTTATTGCAGAATTCCATTACTTCATCATTCAGAAGAACTCCGTTTGTTGTTAAAGTGAAACGGAATTTCTTATTGTGAAGCTTTTCCTGCTCTCTGCCATATTTTACCAGATCTTTTACAACCTGCCAGTTCATCAGCGGCTCGCCGCCAAAGAAATCTACTTCCAGGTTTTTCCTGGAACCGGAGTTCGCGATCAGGAAATCAAGAGCTTTTTTGCCGACTTCATAAGACATAAGAGCTCTTCTGCCATGATATTCGCCTTCTTCGGCAAAACAATAACGGCAGGCCAGATTGCAGTCATGAGCAATGTGCAGGCACAATGCTTTTACAACGGTCTGCCGGTTATTTGAAAATTCTTCAATTACATTCTCATAAACATCTTTTGTAAAAAGCATTCCATCTTCTTTCAGCTTATTACATTCTCTTACAGATGTCTCAATATCTTCTCTGTTATATTTGTTTTCCAGTTTCTCTGCAATAGCTTCTGTGCCAAGGCCCTCTTCCAGATATGGAAGGACCTCATATGTAACCTCATCTACCAGATGGATGCATCCACTGTTGATATCCAGTACAATATTAAAGCCATTGCTTTTATAACGGTGAATCAGACTCATTTTACTAAAATCCTTTCTAAGCGTAAGATAAGCAGCGGAATAAAAGTTCCGCTGCTTATCTCATTTCTCCATAGCTGATCTTATTTCTGCTCGCAGCTCTGGTTTCCTACTGTACAGGAAGTTTTACATGCGGACTGGCAGGAAGTCTGGCACTCGCCACATCCACCTTTTTTTACAGTGTTCTGTAAATTCTTTGTATTCAGGGTTTTGATATGTTCCATAACTCTATCCTCCTTATGTAATTATATTCTTGGCATAGTATATCATATATCTTTTCATTTTAAAAGCTTTTTTTTACGACAGCATTCCACCCAGTGTTCCACCGCCTGTGCACATAAAAAATGTTGTAACTGCATGAGCTGCACTCATATCCCAGCCGCCTTTTGCCATAACAGAGACAGTCAACAGTAATACATAGTAAGCCAGACCTGTGATAACACCCCACAGATATTTGTCTTTACGCACAATTTTGCCGGCCATAAAGCCTCCCATGAAACATGCAAGTACATAAATTATAATAATACCCGCATCTACAGCTGTTTCTCCCAGATCAAAAGCAAACAGTACCAGGGCCAAAAGCAGTAATGCCACTCCTGTTAATGCATATGCAAATAATAGTGATTTCAAAATTGCTCTGACTTTCATTGCTTCCCCTCCTGTTAAACTATATGGGGGAGGAATCAGTGTTATTCTTTTATTTCTTTCTCTTTTTTATAAATACAGCCACACCGGCGATCACTGCAGCTGCCACAAACAGTATCACAAACGGCATAATTGATGTTGTATCTCCGGTATTTACTGTATTGTTATTTTTCACAGCTTTATTTTCCGTTGAATTATCATTCTGATCAGAAGAAGAACCATTATTGCTGTCAGAACTGTCATTCACAGATACTGTATTGTTCTTTCCGGAATCAGAGCTCTGACTGTCGGAGGAAGCCGGTGCAGGAGTTACCGCATCTGTGTCGTCCGTATCATTCCCCGCATCAGGTCCTACTAATTGTCTGCTTCCTGCAATTCCAAATGGACTGAAAGAATGTGTGCTGAATACCATAATACCATTCTCTACACTCGGAATAATCGTCTCAGTTGCCCCGTTATCCAGGAGATGTTCGATAGTATACTGATATCCGGATTTTACCGGCACAGTGACACTGATATAATCTCCATTAGGGATCTCGTATTCTGTATTATTCTTAAGATCCCAGAGTTCAAATTCATAAGACTGGAAAATCATTGCATCTGATTCATTGGTAAACTGATAGCTGTCACCGCTTGAAACTCTGAACTGTACATACCATGGAAGATTAACTCCGCTTACTGTAATACCGTCGCAGGTATGATTAAGTGCGGCCCTCTCTTCTTTTTCTTCATCAGAAAGAGAATCCTCTGCATCTGTAGGACGGTCATCCTTATCGTCCGGCAGAACAGGATTATCAAAGATATTATCACCTGCGCCATCTTCATCATCTTTCTTCGTATCTTCTTTATCCTGTGTCATATCATCTGCAGGTTCCAGCTTACCGGTAGTTTCTGTATCTTTATCCGTCTTATCTGCATTGCTGTTATTATCTTTGTTGTTTTTATTATCTGTTTTATCTTCTTCAATCTTATTCTCTTCATTGTCTGTATCAGTTTTATTATCCTGATCTGATTTACTTTCCTTATCTTCTTTATTGTCTGTATCAGCGTTTTCATCTGCGGCAGGTTTTTCTGACGAAGTTTCAGGCGTTTCTGTTGGATCTGCATTTTCTGTTGGATCTGTTTTACCTGAGCCTTCTGTCTTATCAACATTATCACTATCCGTAATACTGTTCACTATTACATTGATGTAACCGACAACCGCGCCGCTCTCCGGATCCCATCCATCCACATGGCTTAAATCCTGCCCTTCTGCCGGTATAAGAAGTACCTCACAGCTCTGTACACGCTGTGCAGGAACGAAACTTCCATCTGCCCATTCAAAAGTTCCATATTCCGTTGCCGGAAGTTCTACATCCGCAAGTTCTACAGGCTTATCAAGCGTAATGTTGTCCGGGATCAGAGAAGACACAGTATTCTCCTGTGACTCAGCCGCACTGACCTGTCTTGTTACACCCGGTATATTATTTCCTGCAATCAAAGCCGCTGTTAAAGCCGCTGCCGCCAAAATACCCGTTCCTTTTAATTTATTTTTTCTTATTCTTATATTATTGGACATATCGCACCTCTATATTTATATTCGATTCTTATGTTTCCTGATAATCATTTTTTTACTTTCAGCCAAATATCAGTTCTCTTTTTACGTAATACAATAATATTACATATCTGTATATTATCAAACTTTTATCATTTTGTAAATATTCTGTAATGTTTTTTTTCATTTTAATCGAGTGAATTATAACACAAATCTTACTTTTTCGACAGTCCTCTTTTAAATTTTTTTATACTATCTTTGAACCAAAAGCTTTTTCTTGATTTTTTATATGAAATCATGTATATTTTGCTTAAATGTTTTATGATATGATTCAATCAATAAAGATAATCAAAAGGAGTGAATAAATCTTGGATTCAAGTATTGCCTTTCAGGCGGTGGCGATTCTGATACTGATCGCACTTTCTTCATTTTTTTCTTCTGCGGAAACCGCTATGACAACCGTAAATAAGATTCGGATACAGTCTCTTGCCGAGCAGGGCAACAAACGTGCTGTTATTCTGGAAAAAATAATTTCCAATTCCCCAAAGATGCTCAGTACCGTATTAATCGGAAACAACATTGTAAATATGTCTGTTTCTTCTCTCATGACTACACTCACCATAAAGATTCTGGGAAACGCATATGTAGGAATCACAACCGGCATCCTGACTCTGCTGATTCTCATTTTCGGTGAGATAACCCCCAAAAACCTGGCAACAATTCATGCTGAAAAATTGTCCCTGGCCTATTCAAGAATAATATACGGGCTTATGATTCTCCTTACTCCCGTTGTTTTCATTGTAAATAAAATAACAGAAGGTGTACTGGTCATTCTGCATGTTAACCCGGACGAAAAGGCAAATGCCATGACTGAACATGAACTGCGTACCCTCGTCAATGTAGGTGAAAAAGACGGCGTCATTGAAAACGAAGAAAAACAGATGATCTACAATGTGTTTGATTTTGGCGATTCAACTGCAAAAGATGTCATGATTCCCAGAATCGACATGACCTTTATAGATATCAATTTTTCCTATGATGAACTTATGGCGGTCTTCAGTGAAGATATGCATACCCGTTTTCCGGTTTATGAGGACAACACTGATAACGTAATCGGTATTATCAATATGAAAGATCTTCTTGTTTATCCAAAGGACAAACCTTTTTCAATCCGCAACATCCTGCGTGAGCCTTATTTTACCTATGAATACAAAGCTACAGCAGACCTGATGATTGAAATGCGTAAAGCATCCGTCAATCTGGCAATCGTTCTGGACGAATACGGTGCCACAGCGGGTCTGGTCACATTGGAAGACCTGTTGGAAGAGATCGTAGGTGAGATTCGCGACGAATACGATGAGGATGAAGTCGAAGATATTAAAGAAATCCAGCCTGAAAGAGAATATGTTGTTCAGGGTTCTGCCAAGCTGGATGATATCAACGAAGCCCTCCATATTAATCTGGAATCTGAAGATTATGATTCTATTGGCGGATATATTATTGAACAGCTTGACTGCCTTCCCAAAGAGGGTCAGTCTGTCACACTTGAAAGTGGCATCCGCCTGGTTGTTGACCGTCTGGACAAAAACAGAATCGAACTTGTCCACATCTGGCTTCCCGAGAAGAAAACTGAAACAGAAGAACAGCCGTAACTGTCATCTCTCCAGCATCAGTGAAAATTGTTTCACGATTCTGGAGAGTTCTCCTGTAACCGCATCAATTCCTTCTTCGTTCTTTTTCCAGTTTTCTCTGGTAATTCCATCTGCATTCACAGGCACCACATAAAATTCTGTTTTCGGATACAAGAGCTGATAATACATCAGACATCTTCTTGCATGGTAAGATTTGCAGCACAAAATCGCTCTTTCTATTTCCAGTTCTGCATGATCTGTCACCTGTCTGGAATAAATTGCGTTCTCATAAGTAAAGGTTGCCTGGTCTTCTTTCAGGATTTTCTGATCCGGAACTCCGTTTTTTATAAGAACATCCCTGAGAAATTCCCATTCTGTTCCATATTCCTTATCATATACATTGCTTTTTTCAAGAACGCCTGAAAACTTTCCATTTACTACACTGTATTTTCCACTGGGCAGAATCCAGTCCGCCATCCCTTTCTTAAACAATTCTGCTGCTTTTTCCGCCATCTGCGGATAACCATTTCCAGGGACAAAAATAATATCAGATTTTTCCGGCTTGTTTTCTGCAAAAATAAACTCTTCTGAACTTTTTAAAAATTTTTCATATACGTCATTCATCATTACTAACTCCTCGTTATCTGTTTTTTCTACAGCACCTCTCAAATAATGCGTTTGTAACAGTCCAACAAAATTTCACGCTCTGATGAACCGAAACAATATGCATTATTTACGAAGATTTCTATGGAATTTCTATAGATAGATACAGTGTACCATATTTTTTCTATTAACGTACAACCAAGTTAATTCTTAAAACTATATCCCCCACTGCTTATGTTACTGTTCACTCTGTTCACAGCAACACGCTTCGCGATGCACAGACTTCCAATATTTCCAGAAGGCTATTTTGTCACAATAACCGTACTGTAACCATCATCCCTCAGTCTCTGCTCCATATTTACTGCATTACCAATCTGCTGATAGGCACCTGTCTGAACTTTATACAATCCGTTTTCATGTAACATAAAAGAGGGATAACCTTTTTCCAGTAACTGATATAACATACGGTCCGCATTCTCTTTTTTTCTGAACGCTCCAGTCTGCACTCTGTAATAAAGCGGTTCCTGCACTGTTTCCTCATCCAGGCTTCCAAGAATCGCATCTGCAATTCCCTGAGCTATATCGCTAAACTTGTTATCAAACAGTTTATTATCTTCTTCGGAATTGATAAATCCGGTTTCTATTAAAAGAGCCGGCATCCTGGTTCGTCTGAGGACCACAAGTCCCGGCCGCTCTTTTACACCGATTTCGCGGAATCCCACTTCTCCCAGAGCTCCCAGAATATTCTCAGCCATCTGATATTTAATCCCGCTTTTATCATAAATCAAAACTTCCGCTCCATTATACTGATTTTCCTTTGGGCTGCTGTTTCGATGAAATGAAATAAAGTAATCTACTCCTGCCTGATTTGCAAGCTGTGCCTTCTCAAAAGGTGTCTGATAGACATCACCGGTACGGGTATAAGAGATATCAATCCCTTTATTTTTTAAAATCTCACCTACCGCAAGAGCAAGTTTAAGATTGTCATTCTTTTCCTGTCTTCCCTTATATACGGCTCCCGGATCCTGACCTCCATGTCCGGCATCCAGCATGATTGAATATGCCATGACGACACTCTGCTTTCTTCATATACTCTTTATACTATATGAATTAAAAATATAATTGTGCAGGTCGCTTGACTTTTTCACACTAAAGCGTTATACTTTAAAACGTCATAGTCGAATAGCCCGATGACATTATCCGAATCATTTACCAGTACTGCTTTCCCTGCAGAAAATCTTTCGGATTCAGGTAAGTTTTATATTATCAAATAATAAACGCAATTCTTACCTGACTTAATTTAAACATTATATTAGGAGGATATATCATTATGAAAAGAAAAGCATTAGCAATCACTCTTGCAGCAGCCATGGCTATGGGAACCTGCGCAGTAACAGCAAGTGCTGCTGACGGAGACAAATATACAATCGGTATCTGTCAGCTTGTACAGCACGAAGCTCTCGACGCTGCGACACAGGGATTCAAGGATGAAGTCACCAAAGAACTGGGAGAAGACGCAGTTACCTTTGACGAGCAGAACGCACAGGGAGATTCCAACACCTGTTCTACAATCATTAACAGCTTCGTTTCCAATAATGTTGACCTGATTCTTGCAAATGCAACTCCTGCTCTTCAGGCAGCTGCAGCAGGAACAAGCGATATTCCGATTCTTGGTACTTCTGTTACTGAATACGGTGTTGCACTTGGACTGGATGATTTCGACGGGACTGTGGGCGGAAATATTTCCGGAACTGCAGACCTTGCTCCCCTTGATCAGCAGGCAGCAATGCTCAATGAACTTTTCCCGGATGCAAAAAATGTAGGTCTTCTCTACTGTTCTGCCGAAGCAAACTCTCAGTATCAGGTAGATACAGTAAAAGCTGAACTTGAAAAACTCGGATATACATGTGAATATTATGCATTCTCTGACTCTAATGATCTCTCTTCTGTTGCTACAACAGCAACTGACGCAAGTGATGTAATTTATGTACCGACAGATAATACAGTTGCTTCCAACACAGAGATCATCAACAACATCTGCCTTCCGGCAAAAGTTCCGGTAATCACAGGCGAAGAAGGTATCTGCAGCGGATGCGGTGTTGCGACACTTTCCATCAGCTATTATGACCTTGGTGTTACAACCGGTAAGATGGCTGTTAAGATTTTAAAGGACGGTGAAGATATTTCCACAATGCCGATCGAATATGCACCAAACTTCACAAAAGAATATAACAAAGATATCTGCGAAGAGCTGGGCATCGAAGTTCCGGACGATTATGTTGCAATCGGCGAGGCTGCTGAAGAAACTGCCAAATAAATCCGGTCAGACAGTTGAAAAATACTCACACCAACAGGATTTTAAATAACAGCCTATCAAACAGTTATAAAAAATTCAATTTATATGCGATCAGCGGGAAAGGTTTGACGCCTCTCTCGCTTTTCGCATCTCAACAGGAGGAAATTACAAATGCAAATTTTAACATTAATCACTGCACTTCCGGGTGCAGTAGCCCAGGGTCTGATCTGGGGAATTATGGCAATCGGTGTTTATATCACTTTCCGTATTCTTGATATTGCAGACCTTACAGTTGATGGCACTATGTGCACCGGTGGTGCAGTGTGTATTATGATGATGCTTTCCGGTCATAATGTCTGGATTTCTATGTTGGCCGCTACTCTCGCCGGAATGCTGGCAGGCCTTGCGACCGGAATTTTCCACACCTTTATGGGAATTCCCGCAATCCTTGCCGGAATCCTGACACAGTTATCTCTGTATTCCGTAAACCTGAAGATCATGGGAAAAGCAAATCAGGCAATCAACGTTGATAAATATAATCTTCTGGTTTCCCTGCGACATATAAAAAATGCATCTCTTTCCAAAAACACAATTTTTATTGTAGCAGTTATGTGTATTCTCCTGATTGCCATTCTCTACTGGTTCTTTGGAACAGAGCTTGGCTGTTCCCTTCGCGCAACCGGATGTAACCCAAATATGTCACGCGCCCAGGGTATCAACACAAACAGGAATAAAGTTCTCGGACTTATGATTTCCAACGGTCTGGTAGGACTTTCCAGTGCACTCCTTGCACAGTATCAGGGATTTGCAGATGTCAACATGGGACGTGGTTCCATCGTTATCGGTCTGGCAGCAGTTATTATTGGTGAGGCAATCTTTGGACGTATTTTCCGCAACTTTGCCCTT
>NZ_JBWJVQ010000191.1:0-10709 GCF_056339875.1 Blautia sp. ZXY-1-C6 | reverse complement strand
CATCATTTCCAATCATTGTTTTATTGTTTGAACAACAACGCCGCACTTGCCATACGGCAGTGCGGCGTCTGTATTTGTATTAATAATTAATACTTAATTCTAAGGATTCATTTCCTCTCGATATTTACTTATCGATTAGTCATAAAGGTTAGGAGCGATTTCTTCGCTGTCCATATTTGTGGAATCATACCAGTATCCATCTGTAGGAACATCTTCAAGTTCCTGTCCGTTAGCTGCTGCTGTCAGAGCGTAGATTGCATAGTAACCCATCATCAGAGGAGACTGTGTAACAGCACCGATGAATGTTCCATCCTGTACAGCGGCTTTAATGATAGAACCAGCATCGAAACCAACACCGATAACATCGCCTGCTCCTGCGTCAGAACCAAGAACGTTCAGGTTAGCATTAGCTGCAAGAACACCTTCTGCTGCTGTCTGGTTGGAACCGAAGATAGCGATGCAGTTTTCCTGAGAAAGGATTGCCTGAGCCTCTGTTGAGCAAAGCTCTACAGTTGTCTGTGCAGGAACAGCGACCTGGATAACAACGTCTGCGTCTGCTTCTTTTGCATCTGCACCTTTAGCTGCGTTTACATAGAACTCGTTACCTTTAACTGCAACTGTTTTTCCGTCAGCCTGAATAAGTTCGATCATTTTGTCAATGAATCCGCCACCACGCTGCTGGATGTTCTGACCTGTGGCATCCTGGTTAACTTCACCGATGATAACCTGTCCATCTGCATTAGCTATAACATCTTTGATTGAATTATACATGTTTTCAGCTGCAACAGAACCAGCCTGTGTGTTATCTGTACAAACTTCACATACTACAGATCCTTCCGGAGCATCAGCGATACCTGTATCAAATGTTACTACCGGGATTCCTTTGTCAGCACATTCCTGAAGTGCATCAAGAACAGAAGATGTATCACATGCAGCAAGACCTAATCCGGCCGGCTTTGCAGCGATTGCTGTGTTGATCATGTTAACCTGGTCAGCGATATCAGATTCACTGTTTGGTCCCTGTGCTTTGTATGTAACACCAAGTTCATCAGCAGCTTTCTTCATACCTTCCTGAGCTGCATCCCAGTATGTAGACTGGAAAGATTTAACCATCATCGGGAAATCATAAGCTTCATTAGCTTTCAGATCTTTGAACTGTTCCGGCATATCGGCTGCCATAACGCTTGATGCGGACATTCCTGCTACCATTGCTGCACACATAACTAATGCGATCACTTTTTTTGCTTTCATTTAAAATTTCCTCCTTTTAAATATACATTTTTAATATAGTTTTTTTTATAAATGATACCCAGGAGGCTTCCTCTCTCGTTCCGCCTTCCCCAAAATACACATATGACAATACTGTCGCCGAACATCCCCTGGAAGCCCTCCGTTGTTTCATATCCTGCTGTTTTGCATCTGTCGTAAGATGCATTTTTCTTTATTCAGTTTTGAAAATTATTTTGCTGCTGCTTTCTTTTCTTTCATGATATCGATCAGTACTGCAATGATAAGAACTGCACCTGTAATAATCTGCTGCCAGTTTGCCTGAAGTCCGATATATGGAAGACCGGTTTTCAGAAGCATGATAACGAAGATACCGGCTAAAGTACCGATTACTGATCCATAACCACCTGTTGCTGCAACACCACCTACGAATACTCCACCGATGGCATCCATTTCAAGTCCTGCACCGGTACCAGGCTGTACAGTTGGTGTAACTGCCGCATATGCGATAGCTGCAAGACCTGTGAAGAGTCCGCATACTACATATACCATAACATGATAGAATTTAACGTTGATTCCCGAAAGAGCTGCTGCTTCTTTATTGGAACCGATCGCGATCGTATAACGACCGAATTTTGTATGATTCAGAACATATTCCATTACAAGGACCAGAATGATCATCCATAAGAAACCGATAGGATAACGGGAAGCACTTCTTCCTGTTCCAACTGTAATCTTAAAGATTGAATGGAACCATCCGCCCTCCTGTGTAAGTCCCGGCCAGGGAGTGGCACTGCACAGGGATCCTGCACCTCGGGTAATCATACATGTACAAAGTGTTGCAAGGAATGGCGGCAGGTTCATAATACCGATCAGCACACCATTTGCTGCTCCTACAATAATTCCAAGTACAATGCAAAGTAACATTGCAAGTACAACCGGAAGATTATTATTTCTTACCAGAGATCCTGCGATCAATGCGTAACATACCATACCTGTTCCGATTGACAGGTCTACACCTCCTGTAATAAGAGGGAATGTAACACCGATTGCCATCAGAAGATCATAATATGAGAAATCCAGCATACTCAGGATTGTGGTATACTGTCTGAACTCCCTGCTCTTAAAGGAGAAAATTGCAAACAGTACAATAATAACCAGTAATACAATAAATCTCTGATCACTTAAAATACTTTTTTTCTTCTTAGTCATGACTTTCCTCCTTAATTGATGTTCCGTGTTGCATGATTCATAATGTGTTCCTGTGTAGCTTCGGAAATATCAATATTTCCTGTAATCTTGCCTTCACACATAACGATAATGCGGTCACTCATACGGAGAACTTCTGTCATTTCAGAAGAAATCATGATAATAGATTTACCTTCTGCTGCCAGTCTGTTCATTAACTTGTAAATTTCATTCTTGGCACCAACATCAATACCTCTGGTCGGCTCATCAAAAATAAGAATCTCACTGTCTCGTGTCAGCCATTTTGCGATAACGACCTTCTGCTGGTTACCACCGGAAAGATTGACTACCAGCTGCTCGCAGTTTGGAGTTTTGGTTGCCAGCTCTTTAACGTATTTCTCTGAAACCTCTTTTTCTTTTGATTTATTAATGAAGATACCACTGGTAAATTCTTCCATGGTTGCCAGCGTAGTATTCTCTGTTACAGATTTCTGTACGACACAACCATATCTTCTTCTGTCCTCTGACAGATAACCAATACCATATTTAACTGCATCCTGAGGACTGTTGATAGTTACCTCGCGAAGCTGTCCGTCTTTTCCCCTTATAGAGATCTTTCCACTCTGTTTCGGGTCAGCACCAAACAGTGCTCTTGCTGTCTCAGTACGTCCGGCTCCCATCAGTCCTGAGAAACCAAGAATCTCACCTTTGCGAAGTTCAAAGCTTACATTCTGAACCATCTTACCTGCATTCAGGTTCTCTACCTTAAGAACAACCGGCGCATCTGGTGCAACCATGCTATGTTCTTTTGGATCCTCGTAAATAACACGTCCAACCATCATATTGATGATGTCTTCTTTTGTACTGTCTGCTGTGATCAGAGTTCCTACATAACCACCATCTCGCATGACTGTTACTCTGTCAGTGATCGTTTTGATCTCATCCATACGGTGGGAAATATAAACGATTCCAAGACCTTTCTTACGAAGATCACGGATAATCTCGAATAAGTCTGCAATCTCTTTCTCTGTCAGTGCTGCTGACGGCTCATCAAAGATAATAACCTCTGCTTTGTGGGAAATAGCCTTTGCGATCTCACACATCTGCTGTTTTCCGACGGTAAGATTGTTCATCTTTTCTTTTGGATTGATTTCAATGTTCAGTTCCTGAAAGAGTTTTTTGGAATCTTCGATCATTTTCTTATCATCAATGCTGAACCCTTTCTTTGGTTCACGTCCGATAAAAATATTCTGAGCTACGGTAAGATCACCTACCATGTTCAGCTCCTGATGCACGATTACAACACCTGCATCCTGCGCTTCTCTTGTGTTATGGAATTCAGTTTCCTTTCCTTTATAGGTAATGGATCCTGAATCTTTCTGATAAATACCGGTAAGAACTTTCATCAATGTAGACTTTCCGGCACCGTTTTCTCCCATAAGAGCATGTACTTCGCCGCGTTTCACTTCAAAATTAACGTGATCCAGAGCATGAACTCCAGGAAAGGACTTATCAATGTCCTTCATAGTCAAAATAACTTCACCCATTGTTACATCCTCCCTTCCGATCAGTTCTTTCTGCGTCTTGCAGAAACGTCGACATAAACTGCTACAATTACGATAAGTCCTGTGATGATCATCTGCTGACCTTTACCAAGACCAAATGCCATGATACCCTGCTGAAGAAGAGAAATGATAAATACACCGATGACTGTACCGCCGATAGAAGCAAGTCCGCCAACCATGGATGTACCACCCATTACACAGCCTGCAATCGCTTCATTGTTGTACTGATCGCCGTATCCAGGCTGAACAGTTGTATAAGCACCAACAAAGAAAATTGCTCCGATTCCTACAAGAACACCGCAGATCACATAAGCAAGCATTCTCCATTTTTTTGTATTAACACCGCTGAGTCTTACTGCTTCGCTGTTAGAACCAAGACAAAGGATATAACGTCCCGGTTTTGTGTTATAAAGAATAATTCCACAGATCACTGCTGCTGCCAGGAAAATCACAAGTCCTACAGGGAATCCCTTATAGGAGATAAGATTTCTGAACCATCCGTTTACAGGATCACTTCCCAGTGGCCAGCTGACGGACTGTGTCTTTGTAAATACAGATGCAATACCTTTTGCAATGTTCATAGATGCCATGGAAATGATAAATGGCGGAACTGACATATAAGATACCATCCAGCCATTAAACACGCCAAATGCAAATCCGATCAGGATACAGATCACCATTGCTGCTGCACAAGGTACATGATAAGATGTCATGCAGTAACCTGAGATCAGGGCACAGCAGAACATTACAGGTCCAATGGAGAAATCGATTCCTCCAGTGGCAATTACAAATGTTACTCCAAGTGACAGAAAGCCCAGGAAGTATACATAGTTCAAAGTAGATTTGATACTGTCACCTACAGGGAACTTACTTCCCAGAACTACTTTGAAGACTACGAACATAAGAACCAGAATACATGCTAACAGGATTCTGTTCAGACCGAGTTTCTTCACAATTGGATTTTGTTTCAACTTTTCCAAGTTTTTCACCCTCCTTACGTTATTTCGTATCTCTTTGTTTTCTATATCTTACCTTACCTGTCGGATAATTGTAATGAAATATCTTCCAAAAAAAGGTTAAATATTTCCTTTTTTTCATCCGGAAATATTTAACCTTTTTGCTTCTTTTTATCCTTATATTACGCAGTCGTTTCAACGCGTCAGTCAGCTAAACGGGAAGATCAGCCGTTCAATATCACTGTTATACATATTCTCCGGCGTAACCAGCTCGCATCCTGAATCAATATTCTTCTCTACTGCATCCCCGTTAAGCATATGAATGGTTTCTTCCACTCCGATATACCCCATCCGGAATGCTTTCTGCACAATAATTCCCTTATAAACGCCCATTTCCATAAGATTGATGGCCTCCTGAGAACAGTCCACACCAACTACTGCGATCTTATCTTTCGCTCCTGCATCACTGACTGCTCTTCCCACACCAACTGCAGAATATTCGTTCATTCCTGCAATCAGTTCCAGATCCGGATATTTCCTCATCAGTTCCTGCGCCAGTTCATAGGATTTCTCATAGAGTGAGTTACAGTAGACAATATCTACTATGTTATCAGCATAGTCACCAAGACCTTCCCTGAATCCCTGTTCTCTCTCCACAGCCGTGGAAACACCTTTTACATGGCTGACAATGGCTATCTTTGAATCTTTATCGATTAATTTTCTGGCATACTCTCCTAACATCCTGCCCGCATTCACATTATCTGTGGCAACTGTAAGATCCTGCAATTCTTCTTTTGTATAGGAATCAATATAGGTAATACGGATTCCTTTTTCTTTTGCTTCCTTCAGAAGTTCATCTGATGCATCCATGCTGGAAGGAGAAAACAGAATCGCATCCGGTTTCTGCTCAATGGCCTTTTTCAGAAGTTTATTCTGTTCTTCTATATTCTCTTCTTTATCCGGAGCCAGGATTTCAAGGTCAGATTCATATTCCTCTGCCGCCATCTTACAGCCGGATATTACCGAAGTCCAGAAATCATTGGTGTTATCCCTGATCTTTGGAATATAAATGAGGGAGCATTTTTTCGTCTGTGTCGCCTCCGGTTTCAGGATTCCGGCAAAAATCACCACTGCTGCCGCCATAAGGATTGCAACTGTTATAATCTCTTTTTTATGACTTTTCATGGGATTCCTCCTGTATTCCGGGAATTACAACAGATGCTGTGGTTCCCTTTCCTTTTTCACTGTGATAGATAATGCCATAATCTTTTCCGTAATATAAAACCAGACGCTGCTGCACATTGTACACCCCAACTCCATTGGAACGGTAATTCACCTTATGCTTATCATAAATATGTTTCAGAGTTTCCTCATCCATTCCCACACCATCGTCCGTAATATCGATTACTGCATTCTCACCTTTCATATATCCATGTACTGTCAACAGTCCTTTACTGTCTTTATATTTTAAGCCATGATAAATTGCATTCTCCACGAGCGGCTGCAATACCAGACGAATGATAGGTACCTGTGTAATGGATGGATCTGCCTTTATCTCAAATTCCAGCTTATCCTTGTAGCGCATCTTCTGGATCGTGAGGTAACTTCTGACATATTCAATCTCCTGTCCGACTGTTACAAGCTCATCCTCATTGCTGATACTCTGTCTGAGCAGTCGCGCCAGAGAAGCCGTCATTATCACCACTTCCTCATTCTTCTTTCCTTCAGCCATCCAGATAATAGAATCCAGCGTATTATACAGAAAATGTGGATTGATCTGCGACTGCAGGGCTTTCAGTTCTATTTTTCTCTTCTGCTCCTGCTCCTTTACATTCTGCTCCATTAATTCCCGTATCCTGTGCGTCATCACATTAAAAGATCTGGTAAGACTTCCTATTTCATTGTCGGAAATCACCTCTATATCTTCAATATCAAAATTTCCTTTCTGCACACTTTTCATGGAATCGCGAAGCTTCTGGATCGGCAGCGTAATATTTCTGGCAATCAGGCTGGAAATCAGAAGAGCAACTATGATCAGCCCCACTGCTACCAGCACATAAATACTTCTTGTCTGTCTGCTGTTTCGTAAAAGTTCAGACATATTCATGCATCCCACAATAGTCCATCCTGTGATATCAGAATGGGACAGTGCATAAATTTTCTCGTCATCTCCCTTTCCGACAGTAACAATATCTGATTTTGCATTCATAACAAGTGAAATGTTCTCTGTCTGCAGTTCATTATATAACTGCTGCTGTTGTGGATGATAAACGATATTTCCATTCTGATCAAGAATAAAAACATATCCTTTATCTCCCATGCTGCTCTGTGCACAGAGTTCACTGATCGCACTGTAATTCAGATCCAGAAAAACTACTCCATCCTCTGCTTCTGTTCCTGTATAATTGCAGATTCCTCTGCTGAGTGTGATGACCCATGGTCTTTCTCCCTTTATCACATTCTGCACATGAGAAGATGTCAGATTATACCGGTCATATTTTCCGACTGCATCTGCATACCATGGCTGTGTATTAAGATCTACATATGTATTTCTCACAGATAATCCATTGTCAAACAGAGATGGAGAGTTCTTATCCTCTCTGACAATCCCGATATTTCTGATATCCGCCCTGCCCTTCAGGATCGTTTTAAACTGTTCCACAAGGCGCTGTCTGTATTCACTGTAATTTTCATCCTTTGTGGCTCCATATCCTTTTTCACTGTACAGATATTTATAAGCATCACCGCTTTGCGCGATTACTGACGCAATATTATCCATATAACTGATATACGAATCTATATTCTGATTCAGCTGTTTGATGATCGTCTGTGTATACATGACAGAATTTTCATAAATAGATGAATTCGTATATCTCAGAGATACCACTGTCACAACCAGCACAGCACTTAATACCAGGATCGACACCGCACAGAAAATAGAACTCTGAATACTCTTAAATTTTGAAGAAATCTTCATCGGCGTTTCTCCCTTGCATATTCGGTAGGTGTTTTTCCTGTCATCTTCTTAAATGAAATTCCGAAATAGTGTGGATCTGAAAATCCTACTTTTTCCGCAATCTCATAATTCTTCAGAGTTGTATTCTCCAGGAGTTCCTTCGCCTTCTCCATTCTGATCCTGGTAAGTGATTCGATAAATGTTTCCCCTGTCATCTCCTTAAAAATAGTGCTGAAATAGCTGGTACTGATATTCAGATAAGAACAGATACTGTTCAGACTCAGATCCGGATCCATATAATTTTTTCGGATATAATCCATAGCCATCATTCCCTGCCTCTGGCCGCTGGAACTGTTCAGATCCTGAAGTGATTCAAATACTCCTTCAGCATACTCCTTCACCAATGTCACTGCTTTATCAAAGGTTTTTGCCTGAGAAACTTCTTTCAGAAGCTTCTCTCTCTGAGCAATGATCTTTTCCGGATCATCACTCAGGGACTGGCAGGTATTTCCGATGGCACGTATCACCTGCTGAAGATAAATGCAGGCATAACTTTTCTCCACCAGTGCCCCTTTGATCTCATGCTCGATCTGCTCCAGGATTTCTGTCACTTTCTGCCTGTTTCCGACCTTTATCTCTTCTGTCAGTGTTTCCAGAGATTTTATAAGATTAATACTGTTGTCCGTTTTCTTTTCTTCCATATCCAAAAGGAGGCTGCCTCCCAGCAGATACCGATAGCCAATGGCTTTCTCAGCAAGCTTATAGGAATAGACCAGTTCCTGAGGTGATCTCACCCAGCTTCCGATTCCTATAGAAGTTTCAATCCCGATCACTTCTTTTACTTTCTGCTGGATTTCCTGACAGATACTATGTATTTTGTCTCCGAATTCTCTGGATCTGCATCCTGTAAATATAATGCATACCCGGTTACTGCCTTCCTGATAAGCAACACCTGCGTTCTCTCTGGTCACAATTTCATTGCTTATATTAAAAAGTACAAAGGACATCAATGCGCTTTCCTGCTGTTTATGCATATCTACCTGATACATTTCTGAGTAAGTGTCCATATCAAAAACAGCTACTCTGTAGCTCGAACAGTCAAAGCTGATCCCCAGCTTTTTCAGTTCCAGAAGACTTACCTGTACATCTCTGGTACAATTTACAAGAGTCTCCAGTGCTTTCGACCGGATGACATCCACATTCTTGTGATAATCCTTTGAAGTCTGCGACAGGGATTCCATTTTTTTCTGTTCTTTTTTTCTGGAATCCAGCTTTTCTTTCATATTCCGGAGCACTTTTGTCAGTTCCATTGCTGTGACAGGTTTGAGCATATATTCACTTACATTATAACGGATTGCTTTCTTCGCATATTCAAATTCCCCAAAACCACTGAATATAACAATAAGAATATCCGGATAATTATCATGAAGAAACTCGCTCAGTTCCATACCATCCATATAAGGCATACAGATATCTGTCAATACAACATCCACCTTGTGGCTCTGCACAAATTCCACTGCCTGTCTGCCATTCTCACAATCCCCCACAAGCTCACAGTCCAGGCTTTTCCAGTCAATGTTCTCCCTGATTGCATCCCTGACCAGGATTTCGTCGTCTACCAATAATATTTTGTACATATTAAATTTTATCCCCCATAAGATCAGGCATCATCCCCTGCCTGATAACCCAATAAAAATTACTACTTCCTTTTACTTATTTAACTGAATCAGGTAAAACCTCCGCAAAGCAGCTATTCAGTTATAAGCGAACAGTAAAGCAGGTTTCGAATATCTGCGTGATTCACTATAATGATAATAGCATATTTATACTATTTTTTCAATTTTTCAATATATTTTTTGTGCATTTCATACAACTCCGTGTGTTACTGTTTCCTCCGCTGTAAACTATAAAAATTTACTCTTTTTGCGTAAAATATTGCCTTGAATAATCTGATTTTTTTCATTAAACTGTTTACAATGATTTTCAGAATTTTGAAAGGAGAATACAAATTATGTTAAAGGGAATTCCTGAAATTTTATCACCGGAATTATTAAAAGTTTTATGTGAAATGGGACACAGCGATCGTCTTGTTATCGCAGACGGTAACTTCCCTGTTGAATCTATGGGAAAGAATGCCATCACTATCCGCTGTGACGGACATGGTGTACCGGAAATCCTGGATGCAATCCTCAAACTGTTTCCACTGGATACTTATGTAGAGCATCCTGTAAATCTCATGGAAGTTATGCCTGGCGATAATGTAGAAACACCAATCTGGGATACATATAAAGAAATCGTTGCAAAATATGACGAGCGCGGCGATAAAGCGGTTGGAAATATTGAACGTTTCGCTTTCTATGAAGAAGCCAAAACTGCATATTGCATTATTTCCACAAGCGAAAAAGCTCTGTATGCAAATATAATGCTTCAGAAAGGTGTTGTAATCAACAACTGATTTTGCTTTATCTTTTCGTTACTGTTCACAGTAACGTAGCCAAAATTCATTCCAGATTGCCTGCGGCAATGGAATTTTGACTTGTATGTCTCGGGATTTTGGCATATTCATGCCAAATATCATTTTTACACATTATACACACATCACACATACATATATATACAACAGGCTGGTATCTGTACACACAGATATCAGTTTGTTTTTTGATTCCCCCTGATACAAACAGCCGCCCAAAGTCAGATCATCTCCAACTCCGGGCGGCCGATATACATTCTTACATATCGGTTTTATTTATTATTTGTAAAGAGGTCCATAATTCTTGCATGCTCTGAAATCTGCACCTTCTTTATCCATTCCAAATG
>NZ_JBWJVQ010000190.1:0-11327 GCF_056339875.1 Blautia sp. ZXY-1-C6 | reverse complement strand
AAGTAAACATCCGTTCTTTCTTTTGGTAAAAAATTTGCGCGTCTAACTCATCACTAAAGTAACGAGAATGCGACGCACAATTATTCAAACGTAAAATCTTATACCCTAATAGCGAGAAAGACTGCCGAATTGCTCCGACAGTCTCTCATTTTTTACAAGTTCTCCCTGTTCTGCCGCCGGATTTTTCTCCGTACAGCCTGCACAGCCAAGGCTGAAAACAAGTATCAGCAACAATATCATTTTGTTTTTTCCCAATATCCGGTTCCCCTCTCTTAAAATGGATTTTAATGGTTCTATAGCAATTCGCAGCCATCAAACAACAAATGGTTACAGATCGTTATAGTTTAACCGGATATCTCTCCATTTTATACATCCGCTCAGAAACCTTTTTTTCTCATATAGACAGCAATATCATGATAAACCTGCTCCCTGCCGATCTCATTAAGAATTTCATGACGCATTCCCGGATACAGTTTCCCCTTTACGTCTTTATAACCGGCCCGTCGCATAGCCCGCACTGTCTTTGCAAAATGACGTACATTGATCAGACACGGGTCCTCTGCTCCACTTACGAACAGTACCGGCATATCCGGATTTGTACAGGAAAAATGTTCCACATCATATGCACGTTTCATTAGTTCAAATAATGCCAGATACGCATCGTCCGTAAAAGTGAAACCACACATTTCAGATTCCTCATATTCTTTCGCCACATCAGGATCAGAACAGATCCAGGCTGTACATCTCTTATCCTTTCGGAATTTCATCGCCCCTGCACCAAAGGACATTGTTTCTATCAGTTTACTTCTGTGTCTCGGTCCAAAGACTGCTTTCTCTGTCTTTGCAATGGCAACTCCCAGAGGCATGGCAGTATTGTAGCTTGGAGAACCGCACACAATCAGCATATCTACGCAGCTGTCATGTTCTGCCACAAATGCCCTCACTGCCAGCGAACCCATACTGTGCCCCATCAGAATCAGCGGAAGTTCCGGATAGTATGCATGGATTTTCCTGTTCACTGTTCGGATATCCTGAAGCATCGCCTGTGCTCCCCCACCGTATGTAAAGCCGAGATCATCCTGATTTTTTACACTTTTTCCATGTCCTCTGTGATCATGGATCACCACCACATATCCAAGCTTTGCCAGATACTGCATAAACGGAATATATCTCTCTTTATGCTCACTCATTCCATGAACCAGCTGTACAACTGCACGATAAGGTTTCTTATCCGGTATCAGTGCCATGACCGAAATCTCAAGCCCGTCTGCTTCTGATTTAAAAGAACTCTCATACTTCATAAATCCACGCCTTCTTTCTGTATTTTCTTATATATTTATATTATCCGCTCTGATTTCTATAATTTTGATTATAAGTAAGACAATTGCCATTGTCAACGCATTCTGATATAATCAATTATATCGTTACTGTTCACTCTGTTCTCAGTAACATTACATCTGCACGAATGTTGTTGCAGATATAAAATTGAAACTTTTTAACATAATACGTTTCAGAGCGGTTATGCTCTAAGGCAGGAGGAAATATGACAAAAGGTAATAAAAAAGGACATGCCGGGCTGATTATTTTCATTCTGATCCTGGTTCTCGTCATTGGCGGAGGTACAGGTTTCTATTTCTATCAGCGACAGCAGCCACGCAAGGCAGTTGAAAATTTTCTTGACAGTATGAAGAAAATGGACTTCAATACAATGGAATCCATGATCCAGAGCAGCGATCTCACAGCACTGGACAATGCAGATATCCGCGATGCCGCATACACGGATTTCTTCTCAGAAATCAACAAAAAGATGACCTATAAGATCACCAGAAACAGATTCGACATCCAGAATGGTACAGCTTCTGTCACAGCACATATCACTTACATTGACGGAACCAATATTTATAAAGCGACTATCACTGAATTTCTCCGTCAGATCGTTTCCAACGCTTATGCCGGAAACCAGCTTACAGAAGAAGAGACACAGGCAAAACTTGCTTCCATTCTGAATGAACAGGCAAAAAAAGTGGAAAAAGATGTATTCTTCGAAACAGATATCACCTATCCGGTGATCAAAACAGATTCCGGATGGAAAATTGTTTCTCTGGATGATGAGACAGTAAAAATCATGTCAGCAAACTTCAAGAGTGTTGAAGAGGAAATAAACAACTCCCTCAACAATATGGATAACGAAGATTCCTCAGGTTCTTCTTCCAATGCACCGGAGGCATCTGCAGATGATACGCTTAATCTCACAACAGAAAAATTTACGATCAAATATACCAAACATACGATCACCAAAGACTTTGCCGGAAATCCATGTATTATGGTTTATTACGATTACACCAATAATTCTTCCTCTGCATCCAGTGCAATGGTTGATGTCAGCCTAAAAGCTTACCAGCATGGAGAATCCTGCGAGGCAGCGATTCCCGAGAATAATGACGATGCCATCGATCATTTTACAGCTGAGATTCAGCCCGGACAGACCGTTAATGTATGCCAGGCATTTACACTGACAGATGAGAGTGATGTAACGGTTCAGGCACAGGAGGCATTTTCCTTCGATGAAGACGCAAATGCCAGACAGATACTTAAAGTAAAATAATCCGATTGTCAGACAGATATTCTCAATTGAAGCAGAAAACTTATTTAATTCTGTTGAAATATGCACAGTGGTTCAAATTTAATTTGAACCTGCTGTGCATATTTTTTGTCTTTCATGGCACAATATGAAATGTAATAGCTTTATGATTCCTGTAAAAGCTGTATACAGCGACAGGTTATGAAAGGATGGTGACTTATGGGAAGCAAATGTTTAAGATATACGGCGCTGACTATCGCCATTATCGGAGCTGTTAACTGGGGACTGATTGGTTTTTTCAATCTGAACCTGGTCGCTCTCCTTTTCGGAAGCATGAGCTGGGTTTCCAGAATCGTATATGGTCTGGTTGGAATCTGCGGACTCTATCTTCTGACCTTTTACGGTGATTCCGACACTATCTCAGAACAATCCTGAGTACAAGCCGACATCTGAAATTATAATTCTATACTATAATCCTTCCTAACGGACTGCGGCATATTTATCAAATGGATATGCCGCAGTTCTTTTATAGTGGTTCTTAAAAGAAAAAGGACTTCGGAAAATCCGAAGTCCTAAGAGCGATAGACGGGGCTCGAACCCGCGGTCTCGACCTTGGCAAGGTCGCGCGTTACCAACTACGCCACTATCGCACAAGCGGGTGATGGGAATCGAACCCACGTATCCAGCTTGGAAGGCTGGTGTTCTACCATTGAACTACACCCGCAGATATTCAGTTAAAAGAGCGATAGACGGGGCTCGAACCCGCGGTCTCGACCTTGGCAAGGTCGCGCGTTACCAACTACGCCACTATCGCATAAGCGGGTGATGGGAATCGAACCCACGTATCCAGCTTGGAAGGCTGGTGTTCTACCATTGAACTACACCCGCACAGCTTGTTGTCTGTGTATCTCTGTCGCATCAACGAATATTAGTATATATGATGAAACTGTATTTGTCAACACTAAATTTAAATTTTTTCTATTTTTTTAACAACATATACAAATTATCATCTGACAAACAATTCTGTCAGGCAGATAAAATCATCCGTTTCGCTGCTCAGCTCTATACCGAATAACTGCTACGCAGTTTATCAGAAGGAGCTTTCACTCCTCCTGATATAAGCAAATTTCCACCTGCTGCTTATTTGTAAAATAATTCCTGTTTACAGTGTTAACCAGAGATCAGTTCTCCCAATCCCATACATTCGTAGCTTCCACTTCACTTTTTGGTTTCTTGATCACAAGTTCAGGACTCTTCGCACTGACCTTGGTGTTTGCCGGAATAGATGCTGTAATAAAGGTATTACCTCCGATGATCGTATTCTCTCCGATCACAGTCTCACCGCCCAGCACAGAAGAGTTAGAATAAATCGTCACATTATCTCTGATTGTCGGATGTCTCTTCACATTGGCAAGCAGCTGTCCCTGACGGGTGGAAAGCGCACCAAGAGTCACACCCTGATATAATTTCACATTCCTTCCAATCTCTGTAGTCTCACCAATTACAACACCGGTTCCATGATCAATGAAGAAATATTCTCCAATCGTTGCGCCCGGGTTAATATCAATTCCTGTATAACCATGTGCATACTCAGACATTATTCTCGGAATAAACGGTACATTCTCAAGATAAAGGACATGTGCAAGTCTATATACATAAATTGCATAAAATCCAGGATAAGAGAAAATAATTTCCTCTTTACTCTTAGCAGCCGGGTCACCGTCAAAACCTGCCTGCAGGTCAGTCAGCAGCATACGCTGGATTTCCGGAACATTTGCAAAAAATCGCTCTGTGATCTGCTCTGCATGTTCTTTGGCCTTCTGTTCTTCTTCACCCTGATATAAAAATGCAATCTCAATCTGCTCCTGCAAGCAGTCATACAGATCATTCAGGCGATATGCCACATAATGCTCCGGAAACACGCTGGCACTGGAATCCACACTGAAATATCCGGGAAAAATAATAGACCTCATATCTTTAATGAAGTTAATGATCTCTTTCTTATTTGGAAGACGTTCTCTGTCCTTTCCCAGAAAGAGTTCTTCTTTACGGTAAGTATCTGTCAGCTTCTCCACAGCCTCCAGAATTATTTTCTTTTTATCTGTCATGATCGTCACCTATCTGCTTTCCTCGCAGTTGCTTATTATCCCCGGACAATAGCAATCCAGAGGGTACACAACCGCATTTTGTTATTATCTTATTACAGCAAAACCAATTCGTCAATAAAAAAAGAATTGACCTTTCCGTAGATTCCTTATATAATAAAAAACAGTTCCAGTTACACTTCAGAACTGTTTCTAATCTTAATATGGAGATGTACCCAAGAGGCTGAAGGGACCGCACTCGAAATGCGGCAGGCCGGGCAACCGGTGCGAGGGTTCAAATCCCTCCATCTCCGCTCTTTCTTTGTAAAATTCTTTATAATAAAAATGCACAATAAGCTTGACAATCGTTGCTTTTATATGTATAATTGCAACAGTAAAAGAAATTTTACAAGTTGGTTTTGATAGGGGATTGGTCAAATGGTATGATAGGGGTCTCCAAAACCTTTGGTGGGAGTTCGATTCTCTCATCCCCTGCTCTTAAAAACGCTCGAAAGCCTTGTATTTACTGGTTTTCGGGCGTTTTCGTTTTATCTCGGATAATCAAAAGTAATCATAGAAGTAATCAAAAAGATACTATATGAATCTATTATACTGATCCACATAGTATCTTTTTCAGGCAATCTACAATATTGTCAACAAATATTTCTTCTTAATCTTCTACTTTTCAATCTTCTCTTTTTTTCTGGATTTTCTCTGCATTGCTGTATGCCATGGCATAAAAGATTTCCTGGGAATTGAGTTTGACATCATTCAGGCTTCTGTCTGCATAATTTCCTGTTTCTGTCAGTCTCTTTCCTTTTTCATCATCATTCATCATGGTCTCGAACATCCAGTCCAGACGTTCTTTTAATTTCTCATTAAGAACCGGAGCAGCCACCTCCACACGACGGACTGTATTTCTTGTCATAAAGTCAGCAGATGCAATATATATTTTTTCTCTTTCTTTTGTACCGAAACGGTAGATTCTGGAATGCTCCAGATAACGTCCTACAATACTTATAACCTTGATATTCTCTGTGTATCCTTTTATCTCCGGAATCAGACAGCAGATACCTCTGACAACCATTTCTATCTTAACACCTGCCTGAGATGCTTCTACCAGTTTATTGATGATCACCTTATCTGTCAGGGAATTGATTTTGATTCCAATATATCCTTCGTTTCCCTGTTTCACCTGGTCGATTTCTTCCTGTATCATATCCAGAACTCTGTTCTGCAGACATTTCGGTGCAACCAGAAGAAGATTGGATTTCTCAACAACTTCCCCTTTCAGAAGAGCTGCAAACACTTCTGCTGCTTCTTTTCCGATTTCCTGATTTGCTGTGATCAGTGACAGATCTGTGTAAAGTGCAGATGTTTTTTCATTATAATTACCTGTACCGATCTGTGTGATATAGGACACACCCTTATCTGTTTTTCTGGAGATCAGGCACAGCTTGGAATGTACTTTATATCCATTCAGTCCATAGATTACTCTGCAGCCAGCTTCTTCCAGTTTTCTGGAATATTCAATATTGCTTTCCTCATCAAATCTGGCTCTCAACTCTACAAGTACAACAACTTCTTTTCCATTTTCTGCTGCTTCCACCAGAGCATCTACAATCTGACTCTTGTCCGCCAGACGATATAATGTCATCTTGATGGATACAACAGAATCATCCTTTGCAGCCTCATTCAGAAGATTAATAAAAGATCTGATATTTTCAAATGGATAGGATAACAGTACATCTTTCTTCATAATCTGTGGAATCAAAAGGCTCTTATCATCCAGCTCCGGTGTCATTCTGGGAGCTCTTCTCTGATAGAAAAGTTTGTCCTGGGCAGTATTTCTCAGATACCCCTGAAGTCCGAATACAAAGGACATATCAAGCGGAACTCTGGTCAAAAATACGTGTTCTTTATCCACATGAAGCTCCTTACAGAGTGAACTTATCATCTTTTTATTTAATTCTCTGGATAACTCCATTCTTACAGGATTCATTCGTCTTCTCTGCTTGATCAGATTCTCCATTGCATCCCTGTAATCCAGATCCTCATCATAAATGGTTTCTGTATCAATATCTGCATTTCTGGTAATACGGAGCAGCGCTTTCTCCCTGATCTCATAATTCTTAAACATTTTCGGCAGAAAATGAAGAATCAGTTCCTCTGAAAGCATGAAAGTCCCTTTTCTTGTAGGAATATCGATCAAACGTCTGAATACAGTATTACTGCAAGGGATAATAGCTGTTTTTGTTTTTCCACCCTTGCTCATCAGTGATGCCACTGCATAAATATTTTTATTTTTCAGGAATGGAAATGGTTGCTGTTTGCTCACAATGTTTGCAGACAGATACGGTGCGATTTCCTGATCAAAATATGTTTCCAGAAGCTTGCCTTCCTCTGCAGATAATCTGTTAAAATTGATCAGACGCACTCCGTAAGGCTCCAGTTCTCCCATCAGCTGTTCATAGATAGCTGCCTTTTTCTGATCCAGATTTCTGGTGGCCTGAAGGATTGCAGTTACCTGTTCTTCACTGGTCATATTGGTTTTGTTCTCACGGATTATTTCAGATGCTTCCATCTGATCCATCAGAGTTCCGACTCTGACTCTGTAAAATTCATCCAGATTTGACTGATAAATAGCAGCAAATGTCAGTCTCTCCGCAAGCGGAACTCTTGGATTTCCCGCCTCATTTAAAACTCTCTCATTAAACTTCAGCCAGGACAGTTCTCTGTTCATCATATATACAGGTGCTGTAATTTCTTTGCTTTTTTTCTGTTGTTTTTTCATAAATAAATCCTTTCGTTTGTCAAACCTTTTGACTCTGACATCCCATAACGTTTAGAATTATAAACTTTGAATATCAATTCCATGGAATGTCCATGTTATATTTATGTAAAATTTCCACTAGGAACAGAAAATAAAAGTTTCGCTTAACTTTAACACATAGATGATCACTCAATAAAAAAAGACTGCCCAGATTATACTTCGGACAGTCTCGCTTTTTATTTACTCATTCACCGGATTCACATGAACCATGCAGTGTTTTACGTCTTTAAAATTTTTCTCTATAGTATGATGAACATTCTCTGCAACGTCATGTGCCTCATTCAGTGGAATCTCACCATCTGCTGAGATTTCAATATCCACATACATCTTAGAACCAAATAATCGTGTCTGGAGAAGGTCGATTCCCTTCACTCCTTTCACTCCCATGATCACTTCTCTCATGCTCTCTTCTGTTGCCTCATCGCAGGAATGGTCAACCATCTTATCGATGGCATCTCTGAAAATATCTACAGATGCTTTCACAATCAGTACACAGATTGCAACACTGGCAAGTGGATCCAGGATCGGGAAGCCAAGTCTTGCACCCAGGATACCGATAAATGCACCAACAGAAGACATTGCATCTGAACGATGGTGCCATGCATCCGCCATCAGTGCACCGGAATTTATTTTCTTCGCAGCACTTCTGGTATACCAGAACATCCACTCCTTCACTACAATAGAAACAACTGCCGCAATCAGTGCCAATGTTCCGGGAATTGCAATGCTTGTTCCTGAAGTACTCTTAATAATGTTCTCAATTCCATTCATACCAATTCCGATACCGGTTGCCAGAAGTAACCCGGACAAAATAATAGAAGATACACATTCCATCCGCTCATGTCCATACTGATGCTCCTTATCGGATTTTTTGCTGGATAAATTCACACCGACTATTACTACGAAAGTACTTCCCACATCAGATGCTGAATGAATCGCATCTGAGATCATGGCACCTGAATGTGCCAGAATTCCGGCAAGTAATTTAAATAAGGAAAGTAACAGGTTTACTGCAATACTCACACCTGATACCTTCATTGCCACCTTATGTTCCCATGCAGGCTCTTCCTTCTTAGCTGTTGTGTTACTGTTTGTCTTGTCTGACATTGCTGTCATGTTTAATTTTTTTGTCTGTTCCATAACCAGGACCTCCTAAATTTTCTTTTCAAATATATAAGCTTTTGTACTTTCCTATATTTGAGTTTACAGGTTCTTCTTATGTCACATACATTGCGCCACAGTCAGAAAATATATTTCCTTTCTGTGACTTATCAAAGTGCGGTCTTACAGGGGTCTTTTTGTATTTCGGAACTGCACCTGTCTCAGAAAATCCTCCTAAAAAAATCCCTCTAAAAGAAAATCTTTCCAAAACATACTTTCCAGAAAACAAAAAGACACACCTGCGGAACATACACTGTCCCACAGATATGTCTGAAAATGTTCATATCTGCTGCCGCTTCGCGCGGCCCGGCCCCATGCCCTCGAACATCTCGGGCATCGCCTGCTCAGTTTGTACTGTTGATCTCGCATTCTGTTGAATGTAATGCAGTGCAAAGAGAATATAAATATTTTTTCTGATAATACACTATAGTATATCGGTTAGTCAAGCCAAATGTTATTGAAAATTTTTATCATGATGAAACAATATTCTGCAGCCACACACCCTTCTTAACCAGCACAAATCCAATCACACACTTAATCAAATCTGCCAGCTGCACACATGCATAAATCACAAGCACATGAATCCCTGTATAACGACTCAGCACAAACGCGATCGGCACACTGACACACCAGATAAACACACTGTCAAACAGGAACGTAATAATCGTCTTTCCACCGGAACGCAGAGTAAAATAGGTTGCATGCAAAAACGCATTCTGCGGCATAAAGAATGCAGTGATCATAATCAGATACTTCGCCAGCTCCCTTGCCTCATCATTGGTATTATAAAGCATCGGAAACAGCGGCGCCATAACAAACATCACCATTGCCACACAGGTACAGCACATCACTGAGAACGCGATCATCTTGTTATCTGTATCTCTCGCTTTCTTCATATCTCCCGCACCCAGAAGCTGTCCCACAATAATCGCAACAGAATCTCCCAGCGCAATAAATACAATATTAAACACATTGTTGATGGTATTGGAAATATTCAGCGAAGCAACCACATTCAGCCCTCGAATCGAATAACACTGAGTCAGCATCGCCATGGCAGAAGCCCATAAAGTCTCATTAAACAACAGCGGTGTACCCTTGACCAGAATCTTCTTTGTCAGATTCGAAGGAACCTTAAGCGTGCTGTACAGCCCCTTTGCAAATGCATTTTTCTCCGTATGCCTGTGTGTCCAGCCTATTACAATTGCAGCCTCCACATAACGTGACAGCACAGTTGCGATTGCCGCACCTCTCACACCCAGTCTCGGGAAGAAAAATACACCATAGATCAACAGATAATTAAACAACAGATTCACACAGATTGCCACAACTCCTGCTTTCATTGGCAGAACAGTCTCTCCGCACTCTCTCAGAGTGCTGGAATAAATCTGCACCATCATAAACGGCGGCAGTCCCAACAGCATAATATCCAGATACTGCTTTCCATACTTAAGCGTATCTGCAATCTGCTGCGCAGTACCCTCTCCCTGCAGATACATACTGATCAGATTCTCTCCAACAGTCAGAAACATCAAAATCGTTCCAATCGTCAGAATCACAGCCATCCAGAACTTATATCTGAATGTCTGCCTCACACCCTCGTGATCCTTCTGTCCAAAATACTGCGCCGTGAAAATACCCGCTCCGGATACCCCTCCGAAAATGCACAGATTATAGACAAAAATCAACTGATTCACAATGGAAGCCCCCGACATCTGCTCCGTACCGATCCGCCCGATCATAATATTATCCAGCAGACTCACGAAATTCGTGATTCCATTCTGTATCATGATCGGAACAGCCACAGCCAGAACCATCATATAAAATTTCCTGTCACCGATAAACTTCTTACGAAACGATAACCTTTCTTTTGTCCTTTCCATAAAACTTTTCCTCATCCTTCTTCACAAAAATAGACTGTCCAGAGACAGCCTTCGCCTTAAGCGTTGTATCACTTACATTACTATAAAACCTCCAACATTTCAAGCCCATATCAGTAAATTTATACTACCATTTTCTATTCCGTTTCTGTTCCGTTTTTTCTCCACTCCATATCCGATAACGCACTTCCATACTATCATTCACAGTACCAACCAGTTCACAGCGAAAAAAAATAAATGTTTTTAACCACATCTACAGGGGGTGTAGCAACTCTTAGTCTTTGGGAATTTGCGTTATGTCAGAAAAATTCACTGTCTGAGCGAAGCGAGTTTGAATTTTTCTGGCATGGTTTTAGCAAATTTCCAAAGGCTTAGAGTTCCTGCCCCCGCAGCCGTGGTTCAAAACATTTATTTTTCTTCGCGTCCCCTTTGAAATCATTAAAAAGCTGTCGCTTTCCAAATAAATGAAGAAAACGACAGCCTTTTCAAAAAAGTATTTGCAAGCCTATTTAATAGCACCCTCAACCATACCATTCATAATCTGCTTCTGAGCAATCAGGAATACGATGATCATCGGAATCATTGCCAGGAGTGCTGCAGTAAGGATCAGATCCCACTGTTTTACATAAGAACCAACAAACGCCTGTACAGCAACCGGAAGAGTCTTAACCTTACCATTCTGTCCTAACATCAGAGAAGGAAGAAGGTAATCGTTCCAGATCCACATACCATTCAGAATAGTAACGGTAACAATAACCGGTTTCAGAAGCGGGAGGATAATACGGAAGAAA
>NZ_JBWJVQ010000189.1:0-58055 GCF_056339875.1 Blautia sp. ZXY-1-C6 | reverse complement strand
GAATATATTGTTGCCTGTATTTTGGTTTCTCGGAACGATAATGAGACATAAGGAAAATTGAGGAGGGATAAAATGGAGATAGAAGAAGAGTTTATTTCGGGATTTTGCAGAACATGTAATGGAGGGCAGACTGTCTGCTGCGAATATACGATGGAAGGAGATAAAAGAACCCTCACATTTATGGATTGTGCACATGACAGATGTGTGAATTATGCTGCCTGTGAAATCTACAAACAGGCACATGAAATGGAACGATAAGAATATGTGAGGGTGTACGAAAAGCAGTGAACTGCAAAATGTATTGCTGAGAACGGAGGGGATAGTAATCCGCAAATGCTGTAATTATCGGATTAACCGGAGTTGGAATCAAACATATATGAAAAATAGGCATCTTTGAATGCAGAATAGTTATTTCTGGAAATAGGGACAGAGGAAATGCCGGTAGTGACCATAGTTCTTGTGAACTGTTTTATGTGGGACAGGTTTACAATATAGCTTCGGTGACATTTAAAGAATCCTTTTTCCGGAGTAAAGACCCCTTCACACTTTACAAATAATTCGCGGATTTTTAAAGTAGTTCCATTTGAAAGGCAGACCAGAACCTGTTTATTCTGAGCTTCCAGATAATCTACATCATTGAGCGTAATTGAGCAGAATCCGTCTGCAGTATGTGCGACGAAAGTTTCAGCCGGAACATGATAAGTTTTAAAAAAATCATCCATAACAGAAAAAAGTTTCAGAGTATTTACTGGTTTTAAAAGATAATGAAAAGCTTTTACATCATAGGAATCCAGGGCAAATTCTCTGGAAGAAGTCAGAAAAATCACAGGAACAGTCAGTCCCATGCTGCGTATTTCTCTTGCTGTATCTATGCCGTTTAATAATGGCATGATGATGTCGAGAAAGATCAGATCTACCGGAATTGTCCGGAGAGCTGTTAACAGATCATCACCGTTGGAATATGGATACAGGGTAAGTGAAAAATCATTTTTTTCCGCCCAGTGAGTCAGAAGTGAACTTAATTCCCGGGTAAAGAGTATTTCATCATCACAAATTGCAATATTCATAATTTTTATCAAAACCTTTCTGTGAATAAATGTATGTATTGTATCCGGCAGTGAAAATCCTGTGTCAGATGATGATTCGCAGGACAAAGCAATGGTCCACGATAGAAAAATGACACTGTCCATGCAATTGTTCCACATAATAAATAATACTCCTGACACCGATTCCATGCCCGTTTCTGGTAGAAACCGGAACTCCATCTACAAATGCCGGAATTTTTTCTACGGGATTTTCCAGTTGGAACAGAATGTGATTCTTTTTCTGTGAAAGAGTAAGCCGGGCCCATTTTGAAGGTGATTCTAGCTGCTCCAGTGCATGCATGGAGTTTTCCAGCGCATTGGACAGGATTGTACAGAGGGACAGATCGGAGCATGGAAGTTCTTTTCCTGTAGAAACATTGCATATAAGAGACAATCCTCTGTCTGCGAAACGGGAATGATAAATGGAAAGCACAGAGTTCAGCATTTCATTTCCGGAATAGGCGGCGATGATCGTATCGTCATATGCAGAATTAATTTCATGGATGTATTCCTGTGCTTTATCCGGATGTCCGTTTTGCAGCTGGGTCAGAATAATACTCAGATGGTGGCGCATATCATGCCGCAGGATCGCCAGTCTCTGGCTGCTGATCTTTACCTGTTCAATTTCGTTTTGCATGGATTGAAGCTGCATTTCACGAAGATTGCTGTATTGCGTTATCTCCTGTTTATTCTCATATTCCTGAAAGTAGATGATGAGAAATACCAGGTAGGCAATGCAGAATGCAAATCCCATGAACTCAACAACTGCTTTATTTCCGGAATAAAGTAAAGTTGAAAACTTGGTGGAAGCATAATCAAAAACGTAATATACAAATGGCAGGAAACCGATGATGGAAAGCTCACGTGCATTCTTTGTAAAAATTGTTTTTGTAGATCGAAATACATATCGATAAAGAAGGACAAAAGTTAAGGTTGTTGTTAAGATCCGCACAGAATAATAACACCACTGTAATCCTGTTATTGCCAAAGCGAATAATCCGGTCCAGTTGCTTATCTGGCAACACAGATAGGCAGAAAAGACAGAAACAGCGGAAGAAATCAGAGGATACTTATAATGAACGGAGAGGAATAAAACCAATGGAAAATGTACGATCAGAGGATAGGACATATTTGCAAGAGTTTCCCCCAATAATGCCAGATCAATTACATATAACAGTCCCTGCCCTAAAAATAACAGAAACATAGTCAGGATATTTTTTCTGATCGGTTTGATCCCAAGAAAAAATGCAGAACAGTAAATTCCAAAGAGCATGGTAGTGACACCATGAACAGCAGATAAAATCTGTTCAGACATAACAGCACCTCCGTCTGATAAGGATTAATAAAATTTATCATCAAAATGTTGTATATATATCAAGTATAAAAGATTTCAAATTTAAAGACAACCTTTTTCCATACCATTCACACCATATAATTACTGTTCGCGTGAAAGAGAAAAAATGCTGTTGTTCTGTGTTATAATCAGTCTATAAAGGAATATCGAAAAAACATACGAGGAAGGAGATGAAAGAGAGAGCATATTTAACGATATACCGGCGCTAGATGAAAAAAGAAAACAGAAGAAAAACAGACCTGATGGAAAAGTACCATGCAGGTCTGTTTTTATATCATTCTTTCCTGTTTTTACTTATTTACATCAATATAACTGTACAATGTATATTTGGAGATTCCGAAATAATTTGCAACCTTATCTCCGGATTTTGTAATAAGGAAAGCACCTGCATCATTTAAGAACTGAATAGCAGTAACCTTATCCTCCTTATTCATTAAAGGAACAGGTTTGCCTACAAGAGCTACAGATTCTTCAATCAGATGATCAAGAAGATCATTGACATTATGAGTGATCTCTTTGGGCTTCTCTTCCTTATTTTCCGGAGTGACAAGAGAATGAAGGGCAGATTCGATCATAGTAAGCTTGGTAATGTCATAATTGATTCCGAAAACATAATGAAGGGTACCATCGTCATCATGAATGTAGGAAGTGCTGCACTTCAGGATCTTGCCGTCTGCTGTTTTCATCAGATAACCGGTATGGTCTTCGGGGGTTGCTCCTTTTTCCTGATTGCGGATCGCATCAAAAACAGCATTGGATGGTCCGTCTCCGATATCTCTGTTTGTAACATGACCATTTACGATGTAGACGATGGAATGTTCCGGCTCCGAAGTTTTCAGATCATGGATTACTACTTCACAGTCAGGTCCGAACTGGGAAGCAAGATCAGCAGCGATTTGTTTTAACACAGTAAGTCGTCCCATTTGATTTCCTCCTATTAATATAACTTTTAAACGGATCATAACCGAATCAGGCAGGGGCTTCTATAGTCTGAGCAGTAACAGTCATTCGATTATGAGCATGTAGTAAAGCGGATAAATTTATCCGTCAAAACGTTCAGTGCAGACACATGGAAACTGCACATTTTTTATATTCTATCATAAAAAAAAGGAAATAAAAAGAGCCTAAAAAAAATAAATGTGAATACCTTAAAAAATTTGTGATTATAATCATAAATCATTGAAGTGATATAGGAATCGTGGTATATTTTAAACATGAGAATTGCGATAAGTTAGGGGTAAAATACTTTTTGTCCCTAACTTATAATAAAGAAAGGGGTGTCAGAAACAGTGAAAACTTTACTGAAGAATGGTACAGTAGTATCGGGGGATATGTCTGTCAGAGAAGATGTTCTTATAGATGGAGAGAAGATTGTAAAAGTAGGCCGGAATCTGGAAGCAGAGGATGCACAGGTAGTTGATGTAAACGGTAAGCTGCTTTTTCCGGGATTTATAGACGGACATACACATTTTGACCTGGAAGTGGCAGGAACAGTGACGGCAGATGATTTTGAAACAGGAACAAGAGCTGCCATTGCAGGAGGAACAACTCTGGTGATCGATTATGCGTCTCAGGATAAAGGTGGTCATACGCTGAAGGAAGGCCTTGAGAAGTGGCATAAGAAAGCAGATGGGAAATGTTCCTGTGATTATTCTTTCCATATGTCTGTTGTGGAATGGAATGAGGAAACTGAGAGAGAAATACAGGATATGATCAATGAAGGGATTACCAGTTTTAAGCTTTACATGACTTATCCGGCAATGATCGTAGATGACGGTGACCTTTATAAGATTATTAAGAAATTAAATGAATATGGATGTTTTGCAGGGGTACATTGTGAGAATGCAGGGGCAATCGATGCTTTGATCGCAGAAGCCAAAAAAGAGGGACGTCTGGGACCTGAGAATCACCCGTTGGTGCGTCCGGATATTATGGAGGCAGAGGCAGTTCACCGCCTTCTTGTGATCGCAGATGCAGCAAATGCTCCTGTAATGGTAGTACATCTTACCAACCGGAAAGCATTTGAAGAAGTTATGCGTGCCAGAATGAACGGACAAAAGGTATATGCGGAAACCTGTCCGCAGTATCTGCTTCTGGATGACAGTGTATATTCAAAACCGGATTTTGAAGGTGCCAAATACGTGTGTGCACCTCCAATCCGTAAGAAAGCAGATCAGGACTGCCTGTGGAAAGCACTGGCGAATGATCAGATCCAGACGGTTGCAACTGACCAGTGTAGCTTTACAATGGAGCAGAAAGCTCTTGGTAAAGATGATTTCACGAAGATTCCGGGAGGGCTGCCGGGAGTACAGACGAGAGGAACTCTGCTTTATACATACGGTGTACGCACAGGCAGGATCACGCAGGAACAGATGTGCCGTCTGTTAAGTGAGAATGCAGCTAAACTTTACGGAGTGTATCCCAATAAGGGCGTGATACGTGAGGGAAGTGATGCAGATATTGTTGTATTTGATCCTGAGAAGGAAAACGTTATCTCTGCAAAGACACATCTGTATCATACGGATAATAATCCATATGAGGGATTTAAGCTTCATGGAGATATTGACAGCGTATATTTAAGAGGAGCTCATGTGGTGCAGGATGGAAAAGTAATTCTGGAGAAAACAGGAAAATATATTAAACGCGGTAAGAATCAGATGTAAAATATATATTTTATGGAATTGTTGTAATCAGGTAAGTCCCCTAGAGCGTGTCTGAAAAAGGCTTTCTGCAAGATGTGCGTCACAATTTGTGGGATATTTTGCCCGGATGAGGGCGCCGTAGTGGGCTACGGCAACTGAATTCGGGTGAAATATCCTGCAAAGTGGGGCGTGCAGATTGCGGGAATGATTTTTCAGACACGCTCTAGGGAGATTGCGAAGAGTAATAAGCAGTGAATATAAAGAATAACAAGAGGTGACAGAAAATGAAACATGAAGTAAATGTAATGGGAAAACAGTGTCCGATTCCGGTAGTGATGACAAAGAAGGTTATTGATAATGCGGCAGTCGGTGATGAGATTGAAATTCTGATCGATAATGAAACCGCAGTGAATAATCTGAGCAGACTTGCAAATAAAACAGGTTGTACGTTTGTATCTGAAAAACTGGGAGACAAAAAGTATCAGGTGAAGATGGCAGTACAGACTGAACAGACAGGTGGTACCTTGGAAGAAGAGGAATTTGTCTGCGAAGCACCGCATAAAAAAGTGACGGTAGCAGTAATCTCCTCAAATGTTATGGGAAATGGTGATGATGAACTGGGAAAGATTTTGATTAAAGGATTTATCTATGCCCTTTCTCAGATGGAAACACATCCGGATACAATCCTTTTCTATAATGGAGGTGCAAAACTTACAACAGAAGACTCTGAAAGTCTGGAAGATCTGAAAAAGATGGAAGAAGAAGGCGTGGAAATCCTGACCTGCGGTACCTGCCTGAAGCATTATGGACTGATGGAGAAACTGATGGTTGGAAAAGTTACCGATATGTATACGATTGCAGAGCGTATGACAGGTGCAGATAAGGTGATTCGTCCGTAAGAAAATGAAGGCCATCATATCTGAGAAAAAGACAGATATGATGGTATTTTAAACTTTTATTGCAATTTCTGTTCTCTGATATTGTGGTATCTGGCATATCCGGTAAGAATCAGAGTCAGGGCACCATCGCCTGTTACGTTACAGGCTGTCCCAAAACTGTCCTGAAGGGCAAAGATAGTCAGCATCAGAGCTGTAGCAGAATCGCCGAATTTCAGGATACCGGTGATAATACCGAGAGATGCCATAACGGTGCCTCCCGGTACACCCGGAGCACCAATGGCAAAAATTCCAAGCAGGACACAGAAAAGAACCATGGCCCCCGGCGCAGGAACTGCACCATAGAGAATTTTGGAGATTGCCATACAGAAGAATACTTCTGTGAGGACAGAACCACAGAGATGAATATTGGCAAACAGTGGAATACCAAAATCTACCATATCCTTTCGGAGAGGTTTTGCTCTGTGTGCGCATTGGAGGGCGACTGGCAGTGTGGCAGCAGATGACATGGTACCTATGGCTGTGAGGTAGGCGGGACCATAATGTTTCACAACTTTCAGAGGATTTTCTCTGGAATAAATTCCTGCAAGTATATATAGAAGAGCTATCCAGATAAAATGTCCAATCAGAACAATGACGATTACCTGAAGGAATACAGGAAGCTGTCTGGTGATTGTTCCTTCGTATGCCAGTGAACAGAAAGTCAGTCCGATGAAGTATGGGAGAATCGGAATAATGACTCTTGATACAATAGCCAGTATGATCTTCTGAAATTCTTCAAGAAAAGAAGAAATCAGACTGGCTTTTGTCCATGCAGATGCAAGTCCCAGCATAATGGCCAGTACAAGTGCACTCATGACAGGCATTATCTGTGGAATGGAAAGTTCAAAAACTACATCCGGCAAAGCTTTGAGATGACTGGCAGTGGAGCTGAAGGACAAATGTGGGATCAGCAGGTATCCGGATAATGCAGAGAATAAAGCAGCTCCCAGTGAGGAAGCATAAGCAATACTGACTGCAACACCTAACATTCTGGAAGCATTGTTTCCGAGTCTGGTAATAGATGGTGCGATAAATCCAATGATGATCAGCGGAACAGAAAAGCTGATCAGCTGACCAAGAATATACTTCGATGTTACAACCACATTCAGTACTGCAGTCGTAATGGCAGATTCATCTATTATATTAAGAAGAAGTCCGATACAGATTCCAAAAGCCACGCCGACAAGCAGTCTGAAGGGCAGACTGTGTAGAAAAAAGTTTTTTTTCATAATAATCCCCCTTTTTCTGTCAATTATAATATATAATGATGTCATGGTCAAAAGGTATTTTATATCGAAACAGGAGAGAGTTATGTACAGAAAAATTTATCAAATTTTGGAAGAAACAGGAAAAGTAAAAACAGCAATGGTTTTAAACGGGAATCATAAGGGCGAAAAATGTCTGATAAAAGAAAACCATTGTTTATCATCCGATGAAAATACAGCAGATTTCTGGAAAAAATATGAAGCTGATCTGGCGGAGTGCCAGGAGACAAAAGTTGTTCATATGGGAGATGTAGATTTCTTTGTGGAAATTTATGTGAAAAATCCGCAGCTTATCATTTTTGGAGGCGGACATGTTTCGCAGCCTGTTGCAAAAATCGGAAAAATGCTGGGATTTCATGTGACTGTTATGGATGACAGAGAAGATTTTGTGACTTCAGAGAGATTTCCGGATGCCGATCGGCTGATCAAAGGCAGCTATGATAAACTTTCAGACAAAATACCGGCCTATGAAAATGCTTATTATGTGATCGTGACAAGAGGTCATCTCGGAGACAGTGCCTGTGCCAGACAGATCCTGAGACGCCCTTATACTTATCTGGGAATGATCGGCAGTAAAAATAAGGTAAAACTGACCAGAGAAAAATTACTCGGAGAAGGTTTCAGCGAAGAACAGCTCAACAGTATCCATGCACCGATTGGATTGCCGATCGGAGGACATATGCCGGCAGAGATTGCTGTAAGTATTGCTGCGGAGATCGTTCAGGAAAAGAACAGGTATGATGTTTCTTATATTGATGGAGCTGTGGAGGATGCTGTCAGGAAAAAAGAAAATGGAATTATGATCACGATCATATCCAAGAGTGGTTCTTCTCCAAGAGGGACAGGAAGTAAAATGTTTATTGATAAAGACGGGAATTCATATGGAAGCATCGGAGGCGGAAATGTAGAATTTCAGGCTTTGAAATATGCACCAGAAGCGCAGCATGGTGAAATCAGAAAATATAATCTGTCTAACCAGGGCGGTGCGAATCTGGGAATGATCTGTGGCGGCGAGGTGGAAGTCCTTTATGAATTGTTGTAGATAAACACAGAACCTACAGCGTTACTGAGAACGGAGTGAACAGTAACCCTGCAGCAATTCCGCGCAAATGGAAGAAAGCAGACAAAGCAGGACAAAACGCATACTTGAATTATCTGTAAGAATCGTGTATATTAATACATAAAGCGAACACAGAAAACACGAGGGGACAGAGCGTGTTTGATAAAGGAGGAAACTACTTATGAAGAAATCACTTTGGCTGGTTCTTGTACTGGGACTTGCATTTGCTGCTCAGGGATGCGGATTTGATCCTACTATTGATTCCAGCGTTATGATCGTTAAAGTAACACCAACACCGGAAGTCACACCTACTCCTGAGGCTTCAGAGGCAACACCAACACCGGAAGCAACACCAACGCCGGCAGCAGAGCAGACAGCCAGTGGTGTAAAAGTAGAAGTGAAATCCGGTACCTATTATGCGTCATCAGAATTAAATCTTCGTTCTGATGCAAGTTCAGATGCAGATCTGATTTCAAGTGTGGCAGCCGGAACTCAGCTGAACAGTACAGGTGTATGCGAGAATGGATGGATTCGTGTGGATTATAATGGACAGACCTGTTATGCAAGCGGAGATTTTGTGACAACAACAGCTCCGGCAGCAGACGCAGGTGAGACTGCAGCAGATACATCAGCAGACGCAGGTGAGACTGCAGCAGATACATCAGCAGATACGTCTTATGATGAAAGTGCAGAATAATCTGATGATATAAAAATTTGTATCAGTCCTCTTTAAATATATTTCTATGAGAGGTACAATAAAGGCTTTTTTGGAAAAATGTTGACAGAAATGTATAAGTAAAAGCAGAAGCTGCGGGGGATAATGACCTGTCAGCTTCTGCTTTTTTTGTCTGAAAAATACGATAGAAATCTTTTTCGGTGTGTTGTTTATGAGGATTGCTGTAATACTGTAGAATGTTACTGTGGATAAATAAGTCTGTCTGGCTTGATATCATAAAGAACTTCATCCAGAAATTTTCCTGCCAGATATTTTGCCATAGGCAGATTCATATCCAGATAATTTCCGCAGTCTTTTGCAGATGCTCCCGGAACTTCACCTTCAAAATCACGTATAAATTCAAAAGTCTCGATCATAAGCGGAACGATATCCTTGGACTCATAATCGCCATTTAAAAGAAGATAATTACCTGTACGGCATCCCATCGGTCCCCAGTAGATCATTTTAGAGCCGAACTCTTTATGATTTCTCAGGAATGTTGCTGCCAGATGCTCGATCGTGTGAAGCTCAGCGGTATTCATCACAGGTTCTTCGTTAGGAGAAGTCATACGGATATCGAAGGTAGTGATCATACTGCCGCCAACCGGATCCTTACGTGAAACATAAATTCCAGGCTGTAATTTGATATGGTCAATGGTAAAACTTGTTATTTTTTCCATTTTGGATTCCTCGCTTTCTTTTGCAGATATATTCTGACTGTTCATCAGTCTGTTGTTCCGGTTTCACTGCAAAAAGGGAAGGTACAGAACTGAACAGCCATATATATTTTAACAGGCAATCAGAAAGAAGTAAACACAGGAAACATCCACAATCTGAACATTTTGTGAAAAGAGTTGTTTTTTTTCTGAGATAGGTTATAATCAGATTGTTGTAAATGATTTCGGAGGTAAAGGAAAATGAAAAGAAAATTACTGGCAGCACTTTGTGTTACAGCTATGTCAGCAGGTTTACTGGCAGGATGTGGCAGCAGTGATAAAACAGAAGAGAGTACAAAAACAGAGGAAACAGCGAAAGAGGAGACTTCTTCTCAGGAAGAGACGGAGACAAAAGCTGCTTCTTCTGACAGTGATAATGTAGCAAGTGAAGAAGAGGCAGAAAAAGCCGGATTTTCTGATGGTTCTGATGAAAAGAGTGATTCTGCTGATACAGATTCTGAAAATAAAGATTCTTCAGACAGCAGTACAACCAGTGTGCTTTTGGATACTTCCAAAGAACTGACAGGAATTCATCACGCAGAGATTGAAGTAAAGGATTACGGTACGATTGATGTGGAACTGGATGCAGATACAGCACCGATCACAGTGACAAATTTCGTGAAACTTGCACAGGAAGGTTTTTATGACGGACTGACATTCCACCGTATCATGGATGGATTCATGATCCAGGGTGGTGATCCCAACGGAGACGGAACAGGTGGATCTGAAGAGAATATTAAGGGTGAGTTCAGCAACAATGGAGTAGACAATGATATTTCCCACACAAGAGGGACTATTTCCATGGCAAGAGCCAGTGATCCGGACAGCGCAAGCTCGCAGTTCTTTATTGTTCAGGCAGACAGTACATTTCTGGACGGAGATTATGCAGGATTTGGCCATGTGACAGAAGGCATGGATATTGTTGATAAGATCTGCGAGGATGCAAAACCGACAGACGACAATGGAACAATCCCGTCAGATCAGCAGCCGGTTATTGAGAAGATTACCATTACAGATTAAGTAAAACAGAAATCGAAGTATAAGTGCCCGGAGAACAAACAAAAATTGAAGAAAAGGCATAACAAGAAGCAGCAGGAGAGATATGAAAAATCTTTTCTGCTGCTTTTTGGAACAGATACAGTTAATTTTTAATTATCAGCACTGGTATCGGTGGGTTGTTGGGGCGATTATAATATTCGCTTTTGATTACCAGATATTGATGGGGATCAAGGTTTTTCAGCCAGTCAAGGATCTGATCCCGCTCTTCAAATCCGGAATCGCCGCCACTGTAGATGCAAAGAGAAATCATTCCGCCTTTTTTCAGAAGGGTTAAAGCCTGGGTCAATGCCTGAATGCTGGTTTTACCTCTGGTTGCAAGTGAATGATCTCCTCCGGGAAGATAACCAAAATTAAATACAATGCAGCTTACACTGTCTGGTGTGGCATATTCTGCCATATTTGCGTGAGATTCCAGAAGCAGTCGGTAATTTTCCGGAACATGTCCGGCGTTCAGTCTCTTTTGGGTTGCAGTCAGTGCCTGCTCCTGAATATCAAAGGCAAGAACCTTTCCTGATTCTCCGCATAGCTGCGAAAGCAGAAGCGTATCATTTCCGTTTCCCATTGTAGCATCAATACAGAAGTCTCCTTCCTGTACCTGCTGTCTGATAAAAGCTGCGCACCATTGCGTGATCTGATAATTCTTCATATATTCCTATATTCCTCCACAAAGTCATACACCGGATTTATATGTTGATATCAGTATATTATAGTAATCCGGTCTGTCAGTTAAGTCAGGTAGAGTCCAGCGCAAATTATGGATATCTGACTGATTATTATTATAATGCAGGAAATCTTTATAAACAACGGTTAAGTGTAATCTTGCTGAGGTTCACCGTTACTGTTCACATACCTCTATCCCGCGAGGTGTTTTGGCATGAATATGCCAAAATCCCGAGACATACAAGCCAAAATTCCATTGCCGCAGGCAATCTGGAATGAATTTTGGCTACGTTACTGTGAACAGTAACGTTCTGATTGTTTCGCAAATAAAACAAATCACTTATTGCATTTTTGATAATAATTAGTCTATAATAAATAGAATTGTAAAAGTCAGAATCCTGTTATCAAAGATGAATTATGATAGATTTTGACATGTAAGTATAAAGACGTAGAAACAGCCAGAAATAATATGGTTCGGAGAAAGAGGTAAAGGAAAATGACACTGGAAGGAAAAACAGTATTACTGGGAGTGACAGGCAGCATTGCGGCGTATAAGATTGCATATCTGGCAAGCGCGCTGAAGAAACGCCATGCAGATGTTCATGTGCTGATGACAGAGAATGCCACGAATTTTATCAATCCGATCACTTTTGAAACTCTCACAGGAAATAAATGTCTGGTGGATACCTTTGACCGGAATTTTCAGTTTCAGGTAGAGCATGTATCGATTGCAAAGAAAGCAGATGTAGTGATGATCGCACCGGCAAGTGCTAATGTGATCGGTAAACTGGCACATGGGATCGCAGATGACATGCTTACTACCACGATCATGGCATGCAAATGTAAAAAATTCATTTCCCCGGCCATGAATACCAATATGTTTGAGAATCCTGTAGTACAGGATAATTTAAAGATTCTGGAGCATTACGGATATGAAGTGATCGCTCCGGCGTGCGGATATCTGGCATGTGGTGACACAGGAGCGGGAAAAATGCCGGAACCTGAGACATTACTTGCCTATATTGAGCGCGAAGCTGCCTGTGAGAAAGATCTGAAAGGAAAGAAAATCCTTGTAACTGCAGGTCCTACACAGGAATCTGTTGATCCTGTTCGTTATCTTACCAATCATTCTTCAGGAAAAATGGGCTATGCTATTGCGAAAGCTGCCATGCTCCGCGGTGCAGATGTCACGCTGGTCAGCGGACGTACTTCAATTGAACCTCCCATGTTTGTAAATCTGATACCTGTTGTGACTGCAAGAGACATGTATGAAGCTGTAACTTCTGTCAGCAACGAACAGGACATCATTATTAAAGCTGCTGCTGTGGCAGATTACCGCCCTGCCAGGATCAGTGAAGAAAAAGTTAAGAAAAGTGATGGACAGATGTCCATAGAACTGGAAAGAACAGATGATATCCTGAAGTTTCTTGGGGAACACAAACAGCATGGACAGTTTCTCTGCGGATTTTCCATGGAGACACAGAATGTGATCGACAATTCCAGAGCCAAGCTGGCAAAGAAAAATCTGGATATGGTGGCTGCCAACAATGTGAAAGTGGAGGGCGCCGGATTTCAGGGAGATACCAATGTACTGACATTGATCACACAGGATGAGGAAATCTCTCTTCCGCTTATGAGTAAAGAAGACGCAGCTTTTAGGATCCTGGATAAAATTCTTTCGCTGATGCAGGATTCTGTCTGTTAAGGGAACAGGACGATTAAGAAATTGGAGATAAATAATTATGATTTTAGCAATTGACGTTGGAAACACCAACATTGTAGTTGGATGTATTGATGACCGGAAAACATATTTTATAGAACGCCTTTCTACTAACCGTACAAAGACGGAACTGGAATATGCGGTGGATTTAAAGAATGTTCTTGATATCTATCATATAAAAAAAACAGAGATTGAGGGCTGTATTATTTCTTCTGTAGTGCCGCAGATCACAAATATTGTGAAACTTGCCGCAGAGAAAATTCTTAAGAAAAATGCAATTGTTCTCGGACCTGGTGTAAAGACAGGACTGAATATTATGATGGATAATCCGGGACAGCTTGGTGCAGATCAGGTTGCTGATGCAGTGGCAGGAATTGCCGGTTATCCGGTGCCGTTAATCCTTATTGATATGGGAACTGCAACCACAGCGTCTGTTGTCAACAGTAAGAAGCAGTATGTAGGAGGAATGATTCTTCCGGGTGTAGGGGTTTCCCTGGATGCACTTACTGCGAGGGCTTCCCAGCTCAGCGGAATCAGTATTGATGCGCCAAGACATGTGATTGGGAAAAACACGATCGAATGTATGAAGAGTGGGGTTCTTTACAGCAATGCAGCAGCTCTGGATGGAATTATTGACAGGATCGAAGAGGAATTGGGGGAGAAGGCAACTGTAGTGGCAACCGGTGGTCTGGCAAAGAAAATCGTTCCCCATTGTAAAAGAGAAATCATTCTGGATGAGGAACTTCTTCTGAGAGGTCTTCTGATCATTTATGAGAAAAATAAGTAAGAATGTATATGCATTCATATCAAAACAGTTCATCAGACAAAAAGCTGATGAACTGTTTTGTTTGCAGTAATTTATGGAATTGCTATAAATACATTATTTTAGAGGATTGCTATAAAAGGCAGAAATGAAATCAATGGGAAGCGGAGCAGTAAAAAGCATGACCTTTCCGGTTGTCGGATGAGTAAACTCCAGCTGATAAGAATGGAGGGGCTGGCGGTTTATCCGACGGTAATCAGGATTGTATAAATAATCTCCGGGCAGAGGATGCCCGATATATTTCATATGCACACGGATTTGGTGTGTGCGTCCTGTTTCCAGATGAAGTTCGGCCAGAGAATATTCTTTTCCTGCCGCCAGCCGTTCATAATGAGTTATTGCAGACTCCCCGGTTCCGAAATTTACTTCCCTGGTGATCACGGAGCCTTCCATTCGTGCGATAGGAGCGTTGATCGTTCCGGAGTCAGGAAGAAGCCCGTCTACAAGTGCGAGATAAGTCCTGAGAATCTGACGTTTTTTCATCTGAACTGACAGAATCGCTGCGCTGAGGGGATTTTTGGCAAGGATCAGAGCACCGGTGGTATCCCGGTCCAGCCGGTTGATACAGCGGTAAACAAAATCTTCTCCTTTTTCTGCAAAATACCAGGCGATTCCATTTGCCAGAGTATTTTCATAATTTCCCGCAGAAGGGTGCACAGGCATATCTGCAGGCTTGTTTATCACAAGGATATCCTCATCTTCATAAATGATATTCAAATCCATCTTTGTACGGATAATGTTTTCTCCTGATTCGGTTTCAGGAACAGTGACGATCAGATGATCCTGCGGTTTAAGCACTGATCGTCCGAAACCACGTTCACCATTGAGAATGATGGTGTTGGGAGTGTTCTTCATTGAGCTTAATATGTGGCGGGAAAACCCCTCTTTTTTTAGAAAGTCCAGAATCGTGACCGGAGTTGTATTTTCGGAGATAATATATTTAAGGATTCTTTGCATATGATCTGTCTGCTTTCTTGATTTGTATAAGATTTAAGAATTGCGGGCTGATATGCCCTGCCTTATTTTTAACAGATTTACTGTATCAGATTTTGAAGAACATAACAAGAACAATTATCAGATTTCCTGAAAAATTACTGTTCACTTTGTTCACAGTAATGTAGCCAAAACTCATTCCAGATTGCCTGCGGCAATGGAATTTTGGCTTGTATGTCTCGGGATTTTGGCATATTCATGCCAAAACACCTCGCGGAATAGTGGCGGGTGAACAGTAACCCTGAAAACGTTAAAAAATACATTTTATTCTATTGCATCACAGAAAATTAAGCGTATAATCAAAAAAAGAAAATAGATTCAGGTGGAAAAAAATGAAAGAACAGCAACATATTTTTACAAACAAAATGCTCCGAACCCTGTTGATACCGGTTATTTTTGAACAGGTACTGAATTCCCTGATGGGAACTGTGGATACCATGATGGTCAGCAATGTAGGCTCTGCTGCAATATCCGCAGTATCTCTGGTGGATTCCATCAATGTATTGGTGATCCAGGCGTTCTCAGCGCTGGCAGCAGGCGGTGCAATCCTCTGTTCACAGTACATAGGTCAGAAAAATCATGAAATGGCAAATAAATCAGCAAGACAGGTATTATTTATCATTACTGCCATATCTGTAGCAGTGACTGCTCTGTGCCTGCTGTTTCGTGTGCCGCTGTTAAAACTGATATTCGGAAAAGTAGAAGCAGATGTTATGACTGCCTCTCAGGTGTATTTCTTCTATACGGCATTATCCTTTCCATTTATAGCACTCTATGATGCGGGAGCATCCATATTCCGATCCCAGGGAAATACCAGAGGGCCAATGACAGTATCGGTTATTTCAAATGTGATTAATATCGGCGGAAATGCGGCGCTGATCTGGGGATTCAATATGGGAGTGGCAGGAGCTGCCATCGCAACTCTTGCATCCAGAGTCTTTTGTGCTGTAGTGGTACTCTGGCAGCTTCGTATGGACAGACAGCCTATTGTAGTCAGAAATTACAGACAGATCCGTCCGGATGGAAAAATGATCAGAAGAGTTCTGGCTCTGGGAATCCCGTCCGGTATAGAGAACAGCATGTTTCAGCTTGGAAAGCTGGCAATACAGTCTTCCGTATCTACACTGGGGACGGTAGCCATTGCAGCTCAGGCAATGACGAATATCCTTGAGAACCTTAACGGTATTGCAGCTATCGGTGTAGGAATCGGTCTGATGACTGTAGTAGGACAGTGTCTGGGAGCGGGCAGAAAGGATGAGGCAGTTTACTATATTAAGAAATTAAGTGTTCTTGCAGAAATCATTGTTGTTGCAAGCTGTCTTTTGGTGTTTGCCTTAACCATTCCGGTCACAAAGCTGGGTGGTATGGAACCGGAAAGTGCAAGAATGTGTTTCCATATGATATCCTGGATAACGGTTGTCAAACCTATTGTATGGACCCTGGCATTTATCCCTGCTTATGGCCTTAGAGCAGCCGGAGATGTAAAATTTTCCATGATCACATCCTGTATCACTATGTGGACATTCCGTTTTTGTCTTTGTGTATATCTGATTCGTTTCAGAGGCTTCGGCCCAATGGCTGTATGGATTGGAATGTTTACTGACTGGACAGTGCGGGGAATCGTATTTTCTCTTCGCTTCCACAGTAGGAAATGGCTGAAGCATAAGGTAGTATAACAAGGTGGTATAGCCATGAAATGCGTTGACTTTTACTGCTCAAAATTATATAATGATTCTCGGAAATAATTCTGGAAAAGCATTACAGGAAGTCAGGTGAAATTCCTGCGCAAGTCCGTTACTGTAACAGCCAGATACTGTCTGCTTTTCATTGTAGAGAGGAAATATGATCTGCGGCAACCAGAGGATATTTCGGGAAAAGAACTTTCAGGAGGGATTTTGTTGCACACAGAAATCCCTCCTTTTTATGTAGATGTTATATAAATGACATTATAGTAATCTGCAGACAGGATGTGACAACAATGCAGCAAAGGAGATATCATGAAAAACGGACTGGAAGATTACTACGTGATACGTGGCAATAAAAAAATGAGGTTTGGCTATACAACAGGCTCCTGCGCAGCAGCTGCATGTAAGGGTGCTGCAAAGATCCTGCTGGGTGGTGTCATGCAGAAGGATGTCACCTTGATGACTCCTAAGGGAATCCTGCTTACACTGGAACTGAAAGACATCCGGATTGAAGGAAATCAGGTGACCTGTGCAATTCAGAAGGATGCAGGAGATGATCCGGATACTACAAACGGAATACTGGTTTATGCTACGGTGCAGAAAACAAAAGAACCGGGAATCATCCTCGACGGAGGCGTTGGTGTGGGAAGGGTAACAAAAGCCGGACTTTCCCAGAAAATCGGGGAAGCAGCCATCAATCCTGTGCCAAAGGCCATGATTTTGCGTGAAGCTACAGAAATTGCTGAGAAATATGATTATGAGGGCGGACTGAAGATCACCATCTCCGTTCCTGAAGGTGTGGAAATTGCAAAGAAAACCTTTAATCCACGTCTGGGAATTGTGGGAGGAATCTCCATTCTGGGAACTTCCGGGATTGTAGAACCTATGAGCGAAGCTGCTCTTGTACAGAGTATCAATGTAGAGATGAAGCAGCATTTTTCCCAGGGAGAAGAATATCTTCTGGTAACACCGGGAAATTACGGGGCAGATTATCTGCGGGAGCATATGGATCTCCCTTATGAAAAAAATATCAAATGCAGCAATTATGTAGGTGAGACCATTGACATGGCAATTGATATGGGAGTTAAGGGAATCCTTTTCATCGCCCATATTGGAAAGTTTGTAAAAGTTGCAGCAGGGATCATGAATACCCATTCCCACAGTGCAGATGCCAGGATGGAAGTGCTGGCATCCAATGCGATCCGGGCAGGAGCATCGTTAGAGTGTGCAAAGGAAATCCTGAATGCATCTACTACAGATGAAGCAATAGACATTCTGGAAAAATATCAGATACTTCAGAAGACCATGAAAGAGATCCTGGACAGGATCCAGTTTTATTTAAATCACAGATCCTATGAGCAGATTCTTCTGGGGGCAGTGATTTTTAATAATACTTATGGGTATCTGGGGCAGACTGCAGATGCAGAGAAGCTGATAACACTGATCAATGCACAGAATGATGAGGCACAGTAAAGATCCTATCGCAAAGGCGATTTTAACCGAATCAAGTAAGTCCCCTGCTTCAATTGCGAAAAGCAATAAGCAGTGGGTGGGGACTTGCTTGTATCAGGAGGAGTGCAAGCTCCTTCTGATAAACTGCGGAGCAGTTATTCGGTTATGAGCAAGTAGCGAAGCGGATTGCGAATATCCGCTTGAATGGATTTTGACTCACAACTGTGAAAGTATTGAACAGTTGAAATAAATTTATAAAGGAGAATGATAGATTATGGTACATTTCGTAGGAGCAGGTCCGGGAGCACCGGATCTTATCACAGTAAGAGGAAAACAGTATCTGGAGGAAGCAGATGTGGTGATCTATGCAGGATCACTGGTAAATCCAAAGCTTCTGGAATATACAAAGGACATCTGCACTATCCACAACAGTGCAAAAATGACACTGGAGGAAGTGATCCATGTGATCGAGAAGGCGGAAGCAGAAGGAAAGACAACTGTCCGCCTTCATACCGGAGACCCGTGTATTTACGGTGCGATCCGTGAACAGATGGATATTCTGGATGAGAAAAATATTGCTTATGATTACTGTCCGGGTGTCAGTGCATTCTGCGGTGCTGCAAGTGCCCTGAATCTGGAATATACTCTGCCGGATATTTCCCAGAGTGTGATCATTACACGAATGGAAGGCAGAACTCCGGTTCCGTCCAAGGAAAGCATTCAGTCATTTGCTGCTCATCAGGCAACCATGGTTGTATTCTTAAGTACAGGAATGCTGGAAGAACTGAGCAAACGTCTTATTGAAGGCGGCTACACAGCAGATACACCAGCAGCCATTGTATATAAGGCAACCTGGCCGGAACAGAAGACCTTCGTCTGCACAGTGGGAACACTGGCAAAAACAGCTGCAGAAAATAATATTACAAAAACAGCTCTGATGATCATCGGAGATACAGTTGCAGCAGCACACTATGACCGTTCCAAGCTGTATGATCCGGAGTTTACCACAGAATTTCGTGAAGCTGTGAAATCAAAAACACATCACTCATAGAATCTGGTAACCTTAAGGAATTGCTATCGTTTATGAGATTACTGTAAACAGGAGAAAGAGAAGGAATATAACAGTGAAGGTTGCACTTATATGCTTCAGCCTTACCGGTCAGCAGACCGGGGAGAGATTATGCCGGGGGCTGGAAGCTGCCGGTATGACAGCAGAACTGGATAAAAAAAGTAAATATCTTCCGGATTCCATTCAGATCAGTACCTCTGCATGGGCAGGAGAGAAATTTTCTGATTCAGATGCACTGATTTTTATCGGTGCCACCGGAATTGCCGTCCGCAGCATTGCGCCTTATGTAGCGTCAAAGAAGTCAGACCCTGCGGTGCTGGTCGTAGATGAGTGTGGAAAGTTTGTCATTTCCCTTCTGTCAGGACATCTGGGCGGTGCCAATGAACTGGCGCTAAAAACAGCAGAAATTCTGGAAGCAATACCAGTGGTCACAACAGCCACAGACCTGCATCACCGTTTTGCAGTAGATGTTTTTGCAAAGAAAAATAATTGCAATATCTTTAACATGAAAGCAGCAAAGGAAGTCTCTGCTGCACTTCTGGCGGGAAAGAAAGTTGGATTTTACAGTGAGTTTCCGACGGACGGCGAACTGCCGGAGGGGCTGGCCCGGTGTGACGAATATGGGAATCCTGTCAACAGTACGGATGACAGATCAGAAGAGGAAACACAGAAAAGCTCTGGTTTTGATGGAACAGGGACAGACTGTACGAATATAGACTGCGGAGTTGCAGTTACTGTACATACTTCCTGTAATCCTTTTATTTCTACCACACAGGTAGTTCCGAAATGTCTGACTCTGGGTATGGGCTGCAGGAAAGACAAGGATGCCCGTGGAATCGCAGAGGCAGCGCAGAAGGTGCTGGACAGATCCGGATTTCATAAAGAAGCATTTGAGCAGATCGCAAGCATCGATCTGAAGAAAGAAGAAAAGGGAATCCTGTCATTGTCACAGGACTGGCAGATTCCTTTTGTGACTTATACAGAAGAAGAATTAAAACAGGTGCCTGGAGAATTTACTCCCTCACCTTTTGTAAAAAAGATCACAGGTGTGGACAATGTCTGTGAGAGAAGTGCAGTCCTTGCCAGTGGAAATGGCAGACTGCTGCAGAGAAAAACAGGAGAAAATGGTGTGACCACAGCAGTGGCTGCCAGGGAATGGAGGATACATTTTGAGTAAAATATATGTAATCGGAATCGGACCGGGAGCTTATGACCAGATGACAGGAAAAGCGATCCGCGCCATGAATGAAAGTGATGCGATCATCGGATATACCGTATATGTAGACCTGGTGAAGGAATATTTTCCGGGAAAAGAATTTATGACTACACCAATGAAAAAGGAAGTGGACCGCTGTGTCCTTGCTTTTGAAGAGGCAAAGAAAGGTAAGACTGTTTCCATGATCTGCAGCGGTGATGCCGGGGTTTACGGTATGGCAGGTCTGATGTATGAGGTTGGTGTCAATTATCCGGAAACAGAACTGGAGATCATTCCGGGTGTGACAGCTGCAACAGGCGGAGCTGCTGTTCTGGGTGCACCTCTGATCCATGACTTCTGTCTGATCAGCTTAAGTGACCTTCTCACACCATGGGAAAAGATAGAGGCAAGACTTCTGGCAGCAGCTCAGGCAGATTTTGTTGTATGCCTTTATAATCCGTCAAGTAAAAAACGTCATGATTACCTGCAGAAAGCCTGTGATCTGATGATGAAATACAAATCACCGGATACCATCTGCGGAACAGTTTCCAATATCGCAAGAGAAGGCGAAGAAGCTCATGTAATGACATTAAAAGAACTGAGAGATACACAGGTGGATATGTTTACCACAGTATTTATCGGTAATTCTCAGACAAAGGAAATCAACAATAAGATGGTAACACCGAGGGGATATAGGAATGTATAAAGTTCTTGTTTTTGCGGGAACAACAGAAGGATACGAGATCTGCCGGTTTCTGGCAGATCATAAGATAGAGACAAAGGGATTTGTTGCCACAGAATATGGCAGCAAATCTCTTACAGAAAATGAATTTCTCACTGTTCAGACCGGAAGACTGGATGCAGCAGCCATGGAGGAGACCTTTTTACAGGAGAAACCGGAAATGGTGCTGGATGCCACTCATCCTTATGCTGCTGAGGTGACTGTAAATATCAGGACAGCCTGTGAGAATACGCAGACAGCATATTACAGGGTGCTGAGAGAAGCAGGAGAACATGAGGACAGGGCAGTATATGTGGACAGTGTTCAGGCTGCTACAGATTATCTGGATCAGACCCAGGGAAATGTATTGCTGACAACAGGAAGCAAGGAACTGGCCGGCTTCACAGGCATGAAGGATTATCAGAACCGTCTTTATGCAAGAGTCCTTTCTCTGCCCAATGTGATGAAAGCCTGTGCAGAGCTGGGATTTGAGGGAAAACATCTGATAGGAATGCAGGGACCTTTTTCCAGAGAGCTGAATGCTGCAATGCTCAGACAGTATGACTGCAGATATCTGGTCACAAAGGATACAGGAAAAGCAGGTGGATTTCAGGATAAGATCGATGCTGCCCTGGAATGTGATGCAGTTCCTGTGATCATCGGGCGTCCTCTGAAGGAGAAAGGAATGTCTGTGAGAGAATGTAAGAGATTTCTTACAGAACATTTCAGCTTAGCCCACAGACCGCATATTACATTGCTGGGAATTGGAATGGGAAGTCAAAAACTTCTCACTGTCCAGGGTAAGAACAGCCTGGAGCAGGCGGATCTTCTGATCGGTGCCAGGAGGATGGTGGATTCTGTGAAACGTCCGGGACAGGATGTGTTCGTGGAATACAGAAGCCAGGAGATCAGGGATTATATTGATGCACACCCGGAGTATGACAATATTGTGATTGTCCTTTCCGGAGATGTGGGCTTCTACAGTGGAGCCAGAAAACTTCTGGAAGTACTGTGTCAGGACAGTGCGGATCTGAGAGTACAGAGAAAGAACGGATCAGAGAAGAGTGAGGAAGAACGGGATAGTTCAGCACAAAATAATACAGAGATAGAGATTCAGTGTGGGATTTCCTCAGTTGTATATTTTATGTCCCAAATAGGATTGTCCTGGGATGATGCCAAAATCGTCAGTGCACATGGAAGAGGATGTAATCTTATCTCACATATCTGTTATGCGGAGAAAGTATTTTCCATACTTGGAACCTCAGACGGTGTAGCAGTTCTGGCAGAGAAACTGGTAAAATACGGGATGGGTGATGTGCTCCTTTATGTGGGAGAGAATCTGTCTTATGAAAATGAGAAGATTTTTGTAAAACCTGCCAGCGAGCTGACAGAATATAAGGGTGATCCTTTGTCCGTCATCTGTGCAGTAAATGAAAATGCAGGAACACGTCTGGAGACGCATGGGATCAGAGATGAAGAATTTATCAGAGGCAAAGCGCCTATGACAAAGGAAGAGGTGCGTACGGTATCCCTTTCCAAATTGCGGCTGACTGCTGATTCTGTCTGCTATGATGTGGGTGCAGGAACAGGCTCACTGTCAATAGAGATGGCACTTCGTGCTCATCAGGGACAGGTCTGGGCAATTGAGAAAAAGGAAGACGCAGTTGAACTGATCCACCGGAATAAGGTGAAATTTGCAGCGGATAATCTGGAGATTGTGGAAGGACTTGCACCGGAGGCTCTGAAAGATCTTCCGGTACCAACCCATGCTTTTATCGGAGGCTCGTCAGGAAATCTGAAAGAGATCGTGAAGCTGTTACTTGAAAAGAACCCTCATGTCCGGATCGTGATCAACTGTATCACTCTTGAAACTGTGTCTGAAGCATTGGAAACAGCGAAAGAGTTTGGATTTGAAGAAAATGAAATCGTGCAGCTAAGTGCGGCACGTTCAAAGGCAATCGGACGTTATCATATGATGATGGGCGAGAATCCTATTTATATTATTACACTTCAGAATCCCGGGAAATAACAAATGATGCAGATATCAGGGATTACAAATTAACAGTTAAGGAAATACAGATTAACAGTTAATAGATTGGAATGCCCTGAAATTGTTGAAAAAATATAGGACAGAAACAGAGGAGAACAGGGATGGATATTCCAAGAATACTTCTTGCAGCAGGAGCCAGCGGCAGTGGCAAAACACTGATCACCTGCGGACTTCTGCAGGCACTGGTCAATCGAAAAATGAAAGTGGCATCTTTTAAATGCGGACCGGATTATATAGATCCCATGTTTCATTCCAGAGTCATCGGGACGAAATCCCGTAATCTGGACACCTTTTTTACAGATGCCGAGACTACCCGATACCTGCTTGGAAAAAATGCAGCAGACTGCGATATTGCAGTGATGGAAGGTGTTATGGGCTATTATGACGGCGTGGGTGGAATATCCACGAAAGCAAGCGCCTATGACCTGGCAGATACCACAGATACTCCGGTCATCCTTGTGGTAAACAGCAGAGGAATGAGTATTTCCCTGGCAGCTTATATCAAAGGTTTTATGGAGTACAAAGAGAAAAGCCATATCAAAGGCGTGATCTTTAACCAGATGTCTCCCATGCTTTATCCCAGAATGAAGAAGCTGGTGGAAGAACAGCTTGAGGTGGAGGTTCTTGGATATGTGCCAAAGGTAGAGGACTGTGTGATCGAGAGCCGTCATCTGGGTCTTGTGCTTCCTGAGGAGATTTCTGATCTGAGGGAACGCTTGCAGAAGCTGGCCGGAATATTGGAAGATACACTGGAAATCGACAGATCCTTGGGCTTGCCAAAAATGCAGAGGAGCTGCAAGTGCCGGAATCTCTGATACAGAAAGACAGGACATATGGATATTGTCTGCCACAGAAGCTGCGTATCGGAGTGGCAAAGGATGAAGCCTTTTGTTTCTTCTATGAAGACAATTTCCGTCTCCTTCAGGAAATGGGGGCAGAGCTGGTTGATTTCTCGCCAATTCATGATGAACATCTTCCTGCAGATCTGGATGGGATTCTTCTTTATGGCGGTTATCCGGAATTAAATGGAGAGGCACTGGAACGCAATGCATCCATGAAAGAAGAGATTGCACAGGCAGTTAAACAGGGCATGCCATGTATGGCAGAATGCGGAGGCTTCATGTATCTTCATGAGCAGATGGAGGATATGGGCGGAGTGTTCCGGAAAACCTGCGGAGTGATCCCCGGAAAATGTTTCCGTACTCCCAGACTGACCAGATTTGGATATATCACATTAACCGCCAGGAAACCTGTTTTTGGCAGAAGTGCAGAGGAGATCGGCGAGATTCCGGCCCATGAATTCCACTATTTTGATTCTGAGAACTGTGGAAGTGACTTCCATGCGGCGAAGCCTTTAAGTAAAAGAGGCTGGGACTGTATACATAGCAGCAGTAATCTGCTGGCAGGATATCCTCATATCTATTATTATGGAAATCCCCAGATTCCCAGGGCTTTTCTCATGAAATGTCTGGAATATCATAACAAGGAGTTTTAAAAATATGTTATATTACAGTATGCCTGCCCTTGCAGCAGGCTTCATACTTGATCTTATGATAGGAGATCCCAGATGGCTGTATCATCCGGTGTGTCTGATCGGAAATCTGATCGCATTTCTGGAAAAAATACTTCGGAAGATTTTTCCGAAAACAGATAAGGGCGAACTGGCTGCAGGTATAGTGGAAGTGATCCTTGTCTGTCTGTTAAGCGGTGGAATCCCATTTCTGATCCTCCACATTCTCTATGGAATCTCAGTATGGGCGGGATTTGCACTGGAAACCTTCTGGTGTTATCAGCTTCTGGCAACGAAATCTCTGAAAACAGAGAGCATGAAAGTCTATGACAGACTGAAAAACGGAACTTTGGATGAGGCCCGTTATGCAGTATCCATGATCGTAGGCCGTGATACCCAGTCATTGACAGAGGAGGGTGTTACAAAGGCGGCAGTAGAGACTGTGGCAGAGAATGCTTCAGACGGTGTCATAGCACCGATGTTCTATATGGCAATCGGCGGAGTGTGGCTGATGTTTCTTTACAAAGGAATCAATACCATGGATTCCATGCTGGGTTATAAGAATGATAAATATCTGTATTTTGGTCGTTGCGCTGCAAAGCTGGATGATGTGGCCAATTATATTCCAGCCAGACTTTCAGGATGGCTGATGGTGGCAGCCTCTGCATTTGTAAAAATGGATGTGAAAAATGCAGCGAAGATTTACCGCAGAGACAGAAGAAATCACGCCAGCCCCAACTCTGCACAGACAGAGGCAGCAATGGCAGGTGCGCTGGAGGTACAGCTTGCAGGCAATGCTTACTATTTCGGAAAGCTTTATGAGAAACCAACCATAGGAGATGGAATCCGCCCTGTGGAGGTGGAGGATATCAGACGTTCCAATCGTCTGCTTTATGCAACAGCGATCCTGGGGGCTGTGATATTTATTCTGATCGGAAGCGCGGTGCGATATTGTTTCTTTTTATAATTCCGGTAACGTGGATTGCCGAATAGTAATTAATATAAAACATGTATAGTAAGACAGGAGACAACTGATGACAAAACATATACATGGCGGTGATGTTTATAAATATGATCACTGTCTGGATTTCTCTGCAAACTGTAATCCGTTGGGAACACCGCAGAGTGTAAAGCAGGCGATCATAGACAGCGTAGAGGACCTGAGTGATTATCCCCGTGTAGGATGCGGACCTCTGAAAGAGGCAATCGCAGATTATGAATATACAAAAAAAGAATATCTGATCTGCGGGAATGGAGCCGCAGACCTTATTTTTTCCCTCAGCAGGGCATTGAATCCAAAGAAGGCCCTTCTTCCTGCTCCTACCTTTGCGGAGTATGAACAGGCACTGGTCAGTGTTGGCTGTGAGATCAGCAGATATTATCTGAAAGAGGAAAATGATTTCTGTATACAGAAAGATTATCCGGATGTTCTGAAAAGAGAAAAGCCGGATATTATTTTCCTGTGTAATCCCAATAATCCTACAGGGATTACCATACCTCAGGACCTTCTGGAAGAAATCCTGGAAACCTGTGCCATGCAGGGAATATTTATGGTAGTAGATGAGTGCTTCCTGGATTTTGTAAAAGATCCGGAGAAATATACGCTGAAGGGAAAACTGGAAAAATATCCGGGACTTTTTATTCTTAAGGCATTTACCAAAAGATATGCGATCCCCGGTGTGCGTCTGGGCTATGGATTCTGTTCGGACAGGAAAGTACTTGACCGGATGGAGGCAGTCACCCAGCCCTGGAATGTGTCTACCATGGCACAGCAGGCAGGAATGGCAGCACTGAAGGAATCAGAATATGTGGAAGCAGGACGGCAGATCATTTTCAGGGAATCTGCATGGATGAAGGAAAAGATGAGACAGGTTGGGCTGACGGTATATCCTTCTGAAGCAAATTATATATTCTTTTACGGACCTGAGGATCTCTTTGAAAGATGTGTTGCAAAGGGGATCCTGATCCGGGATTGCAGTAACTATCTGGGGCTGAAAAAAGGATATTACCGTGTGGCAGTGAAGCTGCATGAACAGAATGAAAAGCTGATAGAGGTACTGGAAGAAGTGCTTTCATAAGTATTTATACAGGAGAAAAGGGGAAACAAAAAATGGCAAAAGCGATTATGGTGCAGGGGACAATGTCCAATGCAGGAAAAAGCCTTCTGGCAGCAGGGCTTTGCAGGATTTTTAAACAGGATGGATACAGGGTGGCACCCTTTAAATCCCAGAATATGGCACTGAACTCTTTTATTACAGAAGAGGGGCTGGAGATGGGCAGAGCTCAGGTGATGCAGGCGGAAGCAGCCGGAATTAAGCCTTCTGTGCTGATGAACCCCATTCTTCTGAAGCCTACCAATGATGTAGGCTCCCAGGTGATCGTAAACGGAGAAGTCCTGGGAACCATGAGTGCCAGAGATTATTTTAAATATAAGAAAAAGCTGGTGCCTGACATTATGAAGGCCTATGATAAACTGGCATCAGAAAATGATATCATTGTGATCGAGGGGGCCGGAAGCCCGGCGGAGATCAATCTGAAAACAGAAGATATCGTAAATATGGGAATGGCAAAGATGGCAAAGGCACCGGTGCTTCTGGTGGGAGATATTGACAGAGGTGGTGTTTTTGCACAGTTGATCGGTACAGTGGAGCTTCTGGAAGCGGATGAAAGAGAGATGGTAAAGGGTCTGATTATCAACAAATTCCGCGGCGACAAGACCATCCTTGATCCGGGAGTGCAGATGCTGGAGGAGAGAAGCCATATCCCTGTAGTGGGAGTGGCTCCGTATCTGGATATTCAGGTGGAGGATGAGGACAGCCTCACAGAAAGATTTGACAGAAAACAGGAAGTGGATCTTATTGATATTGCAGTGATCCGGGTGCCAAGGATCTCCAATTTCACAGATTTTAATCCACTGGAAAGTATCCCGGGAGTTTCCTTGAGATATGTACAGCATGTCAGTGAACTGAAAAATCCGGATATGATCATCCTTCCAGGAACAAAAAATACAATGGAAGATCTGCTGTGGATGCGGGCTAATGGTCTGGAAGCTGCAGTTTTGAAGGAAGCTGCAAAGGGTAAGATCATCTTTGGAATCTGTGGCGGTTATCAGATGCTGGGTGAGACCTTAAGTGACCCTCATCATGTGGAAGCCGGAGGAACCATCAAGGGAATGGGACTGCTTCCTATGGATACTGTTTTTGCGGAAAAGAAAACCAGAACCAGAGTTTCCGGCAGATTTCTGGAACTCGAGGGAGAGCTTCAGGCACTTTCCGGCGCAGAACTGGAGGGTTACGAGATCCATATGGGAGAAACTGTGTTAAAAGGCGAGGCCGGACACAGTGTATCCATTGAAGATCAGGTGTCAGGAGAGTGTAAGGAAGACGGTGCATACCGTAAAAATGTCTGCGGAACCTATGTCCATGGAGTTTTTGACAGGGAAGATGTGGCAGAGGCTGTTATACGTGTTCTGGGTGAGAAAAAGGGAATCGATGTATCTCAGATGACAGGAATCGATTTTGCAGCATTTAAAGAAACCCAGTATGATATCCTGGCAGCAGAACTGAGGAAGCATCTGGATATGAAGAAAATCTATGACATTCTGGAGCAGGGGATCTGATCCGGAACTATATGGTGAAAATCCAGATAAACTATAGCAATCCTCGTAAAATTTCACACTCTGATGGGCTGGATTAAGATGCATTATTTTAGAGGATTGCTATAATGAGTGATAGATGTAACTATTGTATACGGGAATTTATGGAATTTGGGAGATAAGGAATGAAAGTAGAACTGGAAAATGTAAAACCAATGGATATAGAGAAACGCAGCTTTGAGATCATCACAGAGGAACTTGGAGATAAAAAGCTGGTTCCCGGAACAGAGCTGATCGTAAAGAGATGTATTCACACAAGCGCAGACTTTGATTATGCAGAGAATCTCTGTTTCTCTGAGAATGCAGTTGAGAAAGCAATTGCTGCTATCAAAGACGGTGCCTGCATTGTGACAGATACACACATGGCAGAGTCCGGGATCAACAAGAGAGTCCTTTCCCGTTACGGCGGAGAAGTATTCTGCTTTATCTCTGACGAGGACGTAGCTGCCACAGCCAAAGCCAACGGAACCACAAGAGCTACAGCCAGCATGGATAAGGCTGCTGCCATGGGAAAGAAGCTGATCTTTGCCATCGGAAATGCCCCCACTGCGCTGGTACGTCTCTATGAACTGATTGAGGATGGCAAGCTGGATCCTGAGCTGATCATCGGTGTGCCGGTAGGCTTTGTAAACGTGGTTCAGTCCAAGGAACTGATCATGCAGGCAGACGTACCTTATATTGTAGCCAGAGGAAGAAAGGGCGGAAGCAATGTTGCCGCATGTATCTGTAATGCATTGCTTTATATGATTGATAATAACAGAGGATACTAATTCTGTATCTGACTGATATTCTTTAACAGCTTGCATGCCGGGACGAAATCTGCCACAGGCATGGAGGAGCAGGAGAGAATCAGGGTAATCTTACCGGGAGCCTCTCTCAGAAGCTGCAGGCGCAGACCATTGGTCTGTGCCTTTTTTTGAAGCTCCTGCCAGGTAAGAGTTGTGGACAGAGTCAGGGCCAGGCTGGTACCTGCGGCTCCGGTCTGGATCTGGGAATCTTTTCCAAATACTTCCCGCACAGCACTGCGGAGTGCTTTCAGCTTTACAGAATACAGACGTTTCAGCTTACGGGTCTGTGCTGCCAGGTGACCATCCCGGATAAACTGGCACAGAGCAATCTGCTCTGCCTTTGATGCTGTCTGATTATATTGGTCTGCTTTTTTTCTGTACAGTGCAGACAGCTCCGGAGGCAGGACCATAAAACTGATACGGATGGAGGGCAGCAGAAGTCTGGAAAAGGTTCCCAGATACACCACATTCTGACCGCCTGCCAGACCAAAAAGAGAAGGGGTAGGCTTCTGCAGATACACAAATTCATTTTCAAAATCATCCTCAATGACCAGACTGCCATGTGCAGCAGAGTAATTCACCAGTTCCAGGCGTCTGGAAACAGGCATAATATCACCCCATTTTGTCATATGTGCAGGGGAAACATAAATAATATCACAGTCCTTATTCCTGTAATCTACCTGAAATCCATAGTCATGGAACACAGTACTTCCCTGTACAAAAGAAGAATTGGGAAAAGAAACAGTCCGACGTTGATCAAGGAGCGGGCAGAGGATGTGCAAAAGGCTCTGGATACCTGCACCGATCACAATATCCTCCCCACTACATAGCACGTTTCTACGTTCTCTCACATAATCGGCAAGTGTATCTCTCAGGTCAGCCTCACCCTGAGGCTCTCCATAAGACAGTAATCTTTCATCCTGGCGAAGAGCGCTTTTGATATAACGTCTCCAAAGGTCAAAACGGAAACTCTCCCGATCTACTCCTGAAGATGCAAAATCAAACCGGCAAGGTGTCTGAGCATGTTTCTCTGTTTTTCTGACAGATGTGTGTTGTCTGTCAGCTATATCTGTCACATAGTATCCGCTCTGGGCTTTGGAAATAATATATCCCTCCGCAGCCAGCTGCAGATAGGCATTTTCAATGGTGGTGCGGCTCAGCTTTAGTTCCTGCGAACATTTTCGAAGAGAGGGCATCCTGCTTCCGGGCGGGAGCTTTTTCTCCATGATCAGCTCCCTGTAATAGTGGAACACCTCCAGATACAGGTGCTCCCTTTTTTTATTCTTATCTAAAATCAATTCCATATGTAAAACTCCGATCCTTCAAACATGCTGATGGCATTCTTGAATTGCTATAGGGTTAAAAATAAACTGACCCTTAAAAAAACATTAAATCTGGCTATATTCATATATCCACTGTGATGCTATATTAATACAAAGCATAAAAGAAAGCAAGAGGAATAAAAAATTGAAAAAAATTGCAGTAATTCATGATCTGTCCGGTCTGGGAAAATGCTCTCTTACAGCAGCGATTCCTGTAATTTCCGTCATGGGAGTCCAGGCTTGTCCGCTGCCCACCGCAATATTGAGTAATCAGACAGGATATGGATCTTATTTCTGGGATGATTATACAGACCGGATGGAGCTGATCATGGACGAGTGGAAAAAAACGGGATTTACACCGGATGGTGTTTATACAGGATTTCTGGGAGATGCCAGACAGGTGGATCTGATCCTGAAATTTGTAGATATGTTCTGCACAGAGGGAACACATATCCTGGTTGATCCGGTTATGGGAGACAGAGGGGAAACATACAAAACCTATTCAGAGACTCTCTGTGAAAAAATGCGGACTCTGGTCAGAGAAGCTACAGTGATTACGCCGAACCTGACAGAGGCACTTCTTCTTCTGTATGGAGAAGAGGGGATGAAAGAAAGAATGAAAGCACTTTCTGATATGGAAGAAACACAGTTGCTTAAGGAAATTGAAAAATCTGGAAGAAATCTGACTCAGCGTTTTGGGCTGGAAGCAATTGTGATCACAGGAGTAGAGGTGTCCGGCAGTGACGGCAGAGCACGAATGGGAAATCTGGTTCTGGAGAAAGAAAAAGCAGACTGGTGTTTTTCTGTAAAAGAGGGCGGCAGTTATTCCGGAACAGGAGATCTTCTGGCATCTGTACTGAGTGCGGGAATGGTGAGAGGGATTCCCATGAAAGCATGTGTGGAGAAGGCTGTTGAATTTCTGGGAGGAGCTATTCACGATGCAGTGGAAGAAGGAACTGACAGAAATGACGGAGTCTGCTTTGAAAAATATCTGGGGATACTGACACAGATATAAAACAGGAAATCATAGATACCAAATGCCGGATAGTTAAGTAAAATATATAACAGGAGGGACCATATTATGTCTGAATTAACAGCAAAAGAAAACATCAAAACAGCCGATACAGTGAAAAGGATCACAGCCACAGCGGTAATGGCAGCATTGACTACTTTAATGACAGCTTATATTTTCCATATTCCGGTAGGAGTGAACGGAGGATATGTACATCTGGGCGACACGATGATCTATCTGGCAGCAGCATTTCTGCCACTACCTTACGCATGTGCGGCAGGAGCGATCGGAGGTGGCCTGGCAGATCTTCTGACAGCACCTGTATGGGCGCCTGCAACCATAATTATCAAAATGCTGATCTGTCTTCCGTTTTCTTCTAAAGGAACAAAGCTGGTCACAAAGAGAAATGTAGTTGCATTATTCCTTGCATTCGCCATCTCAGCAACAGGATACTATATTGCAGAAGGAATTATGTTTGGATTTACAGCATCCTTCTTTACCTCTGTCAGCGGAAGTATTGTACAGTCAGGTGGAAGTGCCATTATGTTTGTGATCATCGGTACTGCACTTGATAAAATCGGATTTAAGACGAATATTGCGAAATAATACGAAAAATGAAACAACTGAATTTAACCGGATCAAGTAGCGAAGCGGATGATTTTATCCGCTTGACACTGAGGAGAATATAAAATGACAACAGATATCATATACAGATATAAAAACCAGGTATATTTTAACATCACCAATAAATGTCCATGCAGATGCACTTTCTGCATCCGAAATACAGAGGATGCTATCGGTGAGGCATCCAATCTCTGGTTTGAACATGAACCTGCATTGGAAGAGATTTACAAAGCCATTGATGAGTTTGATTTTTCTGACTGTAATGAAGTGGTTTTCTGCGGATACGGAGAACCGACCATGGCTCTTGAGAACCTTATAGCAGTAAGCAAATATATCAGGGAAAGATACCCATTCCGGATCAGGCTGAATACCAACGGATTATCTGATCTGATTCACAAACGTTCTACTGCAGAAGAAATCTGTCAGGCTGTAGACAGTATATCCATCAGCCTGAATATGCCGGATGCAGCTTCCTACAATGAAGTAGTCCGTCCAGCATACGGCGAGAAGTCCTTTGACGCCATGCTGAAATTTGCAAGAGACTGCAAGCAGTATCTTGATGATGTACGCTTCACAGTTGTAGATGTGATTGGCGAGGAAAAAGTAGAGCAGAGTAAAATCCTGGCTGCTCAGAATGGGATTCCGTTAAGAGTAAGAAAATATTCACCGTGATACAGAATAGAAAATTTCTGTTTTTGCTTTTAAATTTGCCTGAAAACTACAGCAGTCATGCACCTTACCGTGCGTGGCTGCTTATTTTTTATGTTATAGGAAATTACTCCGTAATGTTTCTATAACATAAAAAGCCTTCCGGGCAGGATGAAGTCCCCTTCTTCGAAAATTGCAAAAAGTAATAAGCAATAAGAGAGTGCACTTGACATATGATATTCTTTATACTATATTATATTTAACAATTAGGTTAAATGTTAAATGAAAGGCTGTGATGAACTATTGGGATTACAGGATACATTGAAAGCACTGGCAGATCCAATACGACGTGAGATTCTAAATTTGTTAAAGGGCGGACGGCTTTCAGCAGGAGAGATATGTGAACATTTTTCAGTGACGGGGGCGTCTATATCCAGACATCTGGCAATATTAAAGGATGCTGATCTGATCAGGAGCAAAAGGGAAGGAAAATTTATTTATTACGAACTAAATACTTCTGTATTGGAGGATGTTATGTTGTGGATCACAGACTTAAAGGGGGTATCGGATTATGAAGGAAATGATTAAAAAATATAAAGGTACATTGATCTGTTCTGTACTGGTAATGCTTGCAGGAATTTTGGTGGGTTTTACGATGGCGCAGAGCATATGGATAAACGTGTTTTTTGTAGTGACAGATTGTATACTGGTGACAATCATCTTTTATGACAACAGGAACAGACAGCAGAGCAGCAAGGTTATAGGGATGGTCATATGGATGATACCTGTTACCGCGTTAATCTATAATGGTATGGCAAGACTGATCAGTATGGATGCGGATAGTGAGAATCTGTTTATGGCAGTAATTTACTTTGGAACAGGATTACTGTTTATGATTATAGGAAATTATTTGCCAAAGGTGAAACAGAATAACACCATAGGAATCAGGGTTGTATGGACATTGCAGGATGAAGAAAACTGGAGTGCAACTCATAGATTCAGTGGAAAATTATGGGTGGCATCAGGTGTCTTATGTATGCTTTGCGGCCTTTTTGGAGAAAGCATTGCTGCTTTGGTTTTGTATATTGTGAGCATTATGGCTGCTGCAATTGTCAGCATTCTTTATTCTTATCTTTTTTATAAGAAAAAAATGGCAGCCGGAGAAAAATTAAAAATCCAGTATAACAAGAAGACAATCGTGATATATGTAATCGTATCAGTTTTTGTCGTAATATTTACTATATGGACTTTGTTCTGGGGTGGTATTGATATCAGTTTCCATGATAATGATTTTACTGTTGAGGCACAGGGATGGAGTGATTATACAGTGGATTATGAGCAGATTGACAGTATCTCATACAAAGAAAATTTATTTCAAAATGGGAATGATCGCAGAACAAATGGTATGGGAAACCTGAAGTATGGTATGGGAAATTTCAGAAATGATATTTATGGAGATTATATCCGCTACACCCATGCATCCTGCCACTCATATGTAGTTATGGATATAGGCGGAAAAATATTGGTGGTAAATGGCGTAGATGAATCAGAAACAAAGAAAATTTATGACACTCTCAGAGAGAAATGTCAGATGAATTAGTGTGTGTTTAATCGAATCAGACAAGTAGCAAAATAACAGGTATTGCGGTTATAAATCACAATACCTGTTATTTTTTGATGCGATTGCGGGTATCATGGAACCATGAAGGTGATTTCTATGATAAACAGACAGTTCTACATCAATAAGATTATGCCATATGCTGATACGTCTTGTGTAAAAGTATTGACTGTCTTTATACAATCTTAATACGGAATCATAGATTTTTATACTATCTTTGAAAGCAATTGTATATAATAAAACGCATTATGAAGATATTGCTATAGAATCATTAGTAAGGAGTTATGATCATTTATGCCGGAAAAAATGTGTAAGAAAAAACACCTGACGTCTTTTCAGCTAATTATTCTGGGATTTGCAGGTGTGATTCTTTTGGGAAGCATTTTGCTGATGCTTCCGGTTTCCTCTTTGGACAAAGTGCCGACGCCATTTCATGAGGCACTTTTTACAGCCACTTCGGCAGTATGCGTTACAGGACTTGTAGTAAAGGACAGCGGAAGTTACTGGTCTGTGTTCGGACAGACAGTTATTCTTGCGCTTATACAAATAGGTGGACTTGGAGTAGTAACCGTAGCGGCAGCGGTTTCGCTTCTTTCAGGGAAAAAAATATCTCTCATGCAAAGAAGTACAATGCAGGATGCAATTTCAGCACCTAAAGTTGGAGGAATTGTCAGACTGACAAGGTTCATTTTAAAGGGGACTCTTTTGATTGAAGCAGCAGGAGCTATGTTATTGCTGCCGGTTTTTGTATCGGATTATGGCTTAAAGGGAATCTGGATGGCAGCCTTTCATTCTGTTTCTGCTTTTTGTAATGCAGGATTTGACATTCTGGGAACAGCAGATAATGCCTTTCCGTCTCTGACGGGCTATTCCGGAAATATCCTTATAAATGTGGTAATTATGCTGCTGATCATTACAGGAGGAATTGGTTTTCTTACCTGGGATGATATTTATAGGAATAAAATGAATTTTAAACGTTACCGCATGCAAAGCAAGATTATTCTCATGACTACTGTATGCCTGATTGTTTTTCCGGCATTTTTTTTCTTTGCCTGTGATTTGAAAAACCTGCCTGCGGGAGAACGCCTGTTAGCTGCCATGTTTCAATCGGTAACTACAAGAACTGCCGGCTTTAATACCATAGACATTTCAGAGATGAGCGAGGCATCAAAAGCGGTTATGATACTGTTAATGTTGATCGGTGGTTCGCCGGGTTCTACAGCAGGAGGAATGAAAACAACTACTTTTACGGTACTGATTCTGAATGCAATTGCAACCTTTCGCAGTCAGGAAAATGCAGGGGCTTTTGGACGGAGACTGGAGTATCATGTGATAAAAAATGCAGCCACAATAGCTATGCTCTATTTTACATTATTCTTTTGTGGAGGTGTTGCAATCAGCGTATACGAAGGTCTTCCCCTTTTGGATTGTCTGTATGAAGCAGCTTCAGCTGTGGGCACGGTAGGTCTGACCTTGGGAGTCACACCGGGACTTCATGTTTTTTCACAAGTTGTGCTGATCATACTGATGTATCTGGGACGCGTAGGCGGCCTGACCCTGATTTATGCAGTATTCTCAGGAAGAAATAAGGGAAATGCAAAGCTTCCTCTGGAGAAAATCACAGTTGGATGAGAAGGAGAAAAGTAATATCATGAAGAATGTATTGATTATTGGACTTGGAAGATTTGGAAGACATATTGCCATGCAGCTGAATCAGCTTGGGCATGAAATTATGGCAGTTGACTGGAATGAAGAAAGGGTGGACAAAGTGCTTCCGTTTGTGACTAACGCCCAGATCGGGGACAGTACCAATGCTGAATTTTTACAATCCCTTGGAATTGGAAACTACGATATCTGTTTTGTGACTATTGGAGGAAGCTTTCAGAATTCTCTTGAGACCACTTCCCTTCTGAAAGAACTGGGAGCAAAACTGGTAATATCCAGAGCTGAACGTGATGTTCAGGAAAAATTTCTCTTACGCAATGGTGCAGATAAGGTGGTTTATCCGGAAAAGCAGGTTGCAAAATGGGCATCTATCCGTTACACAGATGATCATATCCTTGATTATATGGAGGTGGATGCTTCCCATGCGATTTTTGAGGTAGAAGTGCCAGAGGAATGGACTGGAAAAACTGTAGGCGGACTGGATATCAGAAAGCGTTACAATATTAATATTCTGGCAGTAAAAAATGAAGGAGAATTTAATATTGCAATTTCTCCGGATACGTATTTGGAAGAGAATAGTAAATTACTGGTGCTGGGAGAATACAGAGCTCTTCAGAAGTGCTTCCGCATATAGTAAAAAAGACTTTTGACCACAACACAGCCCCATGATATAATTTTCAAAACAGTAAAAAAGGTGGGGGACAGGATGAGTTTAAAAAATGTGAATCATCAGAAACGGTCATTTACATGGTCTATGGAAAAACCGTCTGCAAAGGATTATTTTCTGACGGTATTTATATTTGCGGTATGCACTTTAATTGGTCTGTTGTTTCAGAAACTGAATTTTACGGATACGAATATTGTAACCATATATATTCTGGGGGTTTTGCTTACTTCGATTGTGACAGATGGCTATCTTTGCAGTGTGGCAGGCTCTTTCTTAAGTGTATTTTTATTTTGTTTTTTTCTGACAGAACCAAGGATGTCTTTCAAAACCTATGCGGTGGGTTATCCGGTGACATTTTTCATAATGCTTATTTCATCCGTACTTACGGGAGCACTTGCAGCAAAGCTGAAAACACATGCAAAGCTGTCTACACAGCTTGCCTTTCGTGCACAGATTCTGTTCGATACAGACCGTCTGCTGCAAAAGGCAAAAGGAGAAACAGAGATTCTTGATGTCACCTGTACACAGCTTCTCCGTTTATTAAACCGCAATATTACAGCATATGTAGTAGAAAATGGAACTTTATCAGAGGGAAAGCTTTTCTCCGGGGAAAAAGAGGACACAGAAGATTTTTTGATACCAGAAGAGCAGCAGATAGCCAAATGGGTCTGTGAAAACAGACAGCATGCCGGTGCGTCCACACACCATTTTCCTCAGGCTAAATGTTTATATCTGGCAATCCGAAGCGGGGATAATGTTTACGGTGTGATCGGGATACCATTGCAAAAAGAAACACTGGACACTTTTGAATACAGCATCCTGTTGTCTGTAATAAATGAATGTGCGCTTGCAATGGAAAATGCGAAAAATGCATTAGAAAAAGAAAAAAATGCAGTTATAGCCAAAAATGAACAGTTGCGGGCAGATCTTCTTCGGGCGATTTCGCATGATCTTCGTACGCCGCTTTGCTCCATTTCCGGTAATGCAGATATGCTGCTTGGCAATAGTGACCGTCTGGACGAAGCTACAAAACATCAGATTTATAGCGATATCTATGATGATTCTGAATGGCTGATCGGAGTTGTGGAGAATCTGCTTTCCATTACCAGACTGAATGACGGAAGACTGAAATTTAAATTTACAGACCAGCTTCTGGATGAGGTGATTGCAGAATCCCTGAGGCATATCAGCCGGAAACATGATGATTATAAAATTGTGACAGACTGCGAAGAACTTGTTCTTGCACGTATGGATGTACGTCTTATTATGCAGGTTCTGGTAAATTTAATTGATAATGCAATAAAATATACACCGCCGGGTTCTGTGATCTGTATTCGGGGAACGAAAACAGATGGGAAAGCGCAGATAAGTGTGGAAGATAATGGCCCGGGAATTCCGGAAGAAATGAAGTCACATATTTTTGAGATGTTTTATACAGGGAAAACGACAGTTGCGGATAGTCACCGAAGTCTGGGACTTGGACTGGCACTTTGCCACTCTATTATAGAAGCACATGAAGGAACCCTGGTTTTGACAGATCATGATCCTCATGGATGCAATTTTACTTTTACTTTACCCTTAAGCGAGGTGACATTAAATGAATAAAACATTAATTCTGGTGGTTGAGGATGACAGACCCATACGCAATCTGATCGTTACTACATTAAAAACACATGACTATAAATATCTGGCTGCAGAAAACGGATCTTCAGCCATTCTGGAAGCTTCGTCCCACAATCCGGATATTGTTCTTCTGGATCTGGGGCTTCCTGATATGGAAGGGGTAGAAGTGATAAAAAAAATCCGTACCTGGTCGAATATGCCGATTATTGTGATCAGCGCCAGAAGTGAGGACACAGATAAAATAGAGGCGCTGGATGCAGGAGCAGATGATTATATTACGAAACCGTTCTCTGTTGAAGAATTACTTGCGCGTATCCGTGTCACCCAGAGGAGACTTGCGGTTATGCAGAGCGGAGAGCAGATAGAAAGCTCTGTTTTTGAGAATGGTGGATTAAAGATAGACTATACGGCAGGCTGTACATATCTGAAGGGAGAGGAATTGCATCTGACACCTATAGAATATAAGTTGCTCTGTCTTTTGTCCCGCAATGTGGGAAAGGTATTGACACATACCTATATTACCCAGCAGATTTGGGGACGATGTTCGGATAATGATGTTGCTTCTCTTAGAGTTTTTATGGCAACATTGCGGAAAAAACTGGAGCCTGAGAAAAATGGAGTGCAATACATCCAGACACATATTGGCATTGGATATCGCATGCTTAGAATTGAGAAGTAAAAAGCTAGTACATCGTTTCGTAAATAACTATACCAATCCGCATCCTACGCGATTGGTATAGTTATTTCGAAAACGATGTACTAGATACGGAGTATGTCACAGAGGATATCGCCCAACCATCTGATTTAATGATACAACAATATCTTATTTTTATAGCAATCCTCGTAAATAATGCATTTAAGAGGATTGCTATAGATTTATTTCTCATAATATAATAAGAAGGAACCCTCCCAATATTAACAGCAATGAGGAAACAACTGAAAAGATCTGGGCTCCTACACCTGGGGTGCCGCCCTGTTTGATCGCTTCATCGCGGTCAAGTTTATTTTTCATCAGATTCTCTGTGATTCCGGGTGCGGATTTGAGAGTCTGTCCGTCCTGTATGCCGATAGCAGTTACGGTTTGCCCTGTTTCGAAATCAGCAGCAGAATAATAATAACGAACATCATATTCTTTATGTGAACGTGTCGTCTGGTTCGATGGTTCTATAAAATGCTTCTGTGTATAGGTGTTATCCGGTACATATGTATAACCGGCAGATGATAATGCTGCCTTGTCGTAATCTTCCCAGGTTTTGGTCAGCATAATATCATCAATAAAATCCTGCGAAAGTGCATAATTTCCAATTTTCCCCTGGCCTGATACCGGCATGCTGCTGAAAGATGAATTCCATTCCAGAACGCCATATTTCTTTTCGTCGTCAGTCATTGCCTCCTTCTTTTTGGAAGAAGATTTTGTTAATTTCATTGTCTGTTTTGAACTTGAAATGCGGATGCTGTCAAAGTCCAGTCCAAGCTCATCATCATGTGCCGGTTTAGTCAGCTCGAATGTGCCGCATACAATGACTGTCTTTCCATCGTTTTCCGGGTCGATCGTATCTGCTGCATCAACGTAAACTGCGTCTTTCAGAGCTGCTTTTGTTTTGGGGTTATCCACAAAGATCATCTTTAAAGCAGATACAAAAAATAATATTCCGATTATTACAAGGAGAATCCCTCCTGCTTTCTTCAATATCTTCATAATTTTCATCACCTTCCATTTCTGTTAATATTTTCTGCAAGTATCTCAATCATATTATTACATATTTTACTTCGCTTGCCACTGTCACTTGCGATAGTAACAGGTTACATTATTTTCTGGAATTACGATAGGATTCATGATATTATAAACAGTAATAAGACGGATAACAATAAGAAGGTATGCTTTATAAATGGAAGGGGATATAAGATGGCAGGATTAAAAAAACTTCCAATTGGAATTGAGAATTTTGAAGAGATGCGTCGGGAAGATTTCTATTATGTAGATAAGTCACATGTAATTGAACAATTGCTTACCCAGTGGGGAAAGGTAAACCTGTTTACCCGTCCGAGACGCTTTGGAAAATCCCTGAATATGAGTATGCTCCAGAGTTTTTTTGAGATTGGAAAAGATAAGACTCTGTTTGATGGGCTGAGGATTTCAGATAATCAGGAATTATGTGAAAAATATCAGGGAAAATTTCCGGTGGTTTCTGTCAGTCTGAAGGGAATTAATGGTGCCACATATGAGGAAGCCCGAAGATTTCTCATAAAAACAATCAATGAAGAAGCCCGCAGACTATCCGTACTTTCAGACAGCACAGAGCTTGATGAAACAGATCACGAATTACTGACACAGTTAAAGAAAAAAGAAATGACAAACGATTCTCTGGTGTACAGTATCCGTGAGCTGACAGAATTGCTGGAAAAGCACTATGGCAGCAAAGTAATTGTTCTGATCGATGAGTATGACGTACCTCTGGCAAAGGCAAATGAAAATGGCTATTATGATGAAATGGTATTGCTGATCCGTAATTTATTTGAGAATGCATTAAAAACCAACAGCAGTCTGAAATTCGCAGTGCTGACAGGATGCCTGCGGATTGCAAAAGAAAGCATTTTTACAGGTCTTAACAACTTTAAGGTTTATTCCATTACAGATAAGAGTTTTGATGAAACATTTGGATTTACAGATGCGGAAGTAAAGGAACTCCTCCGGTATTATGGACAGGAAAAATATTATGAGACAGTGAAAGAGTGGTATGACGGCTACCGGTTTGGAAATGTGGATGTTTATTGTCCATGGGATGTGATCAATTTCTGCAGCGATCATCTGGCAGATCCCGGGCTGGAACCGAAGAATTACTGGGCGAATACAAGTGGAAACAGTGTGATCAGCCATTTCATTGACAGTGTGGGAAAACCACAGAAGCTGACCAGAATGGAACTGGAACAGCTGGTAAATGGAGGGATTGTCCAGAAAGAAATTAATTCTGAGCTTACCTATAAGGAATTATATTCTTCCATAGACAATCTGTGGAGTACACTTTTTATGACAGGATATCTGACACAGAGAGGGGAACCCAGTGGCAACAGGTATAATCTGGTCATTCCCAATAGAGAAATCCGAAATATTATCACCAACCATATTCTGAAAATGTTCAAAGAAAATGTAAAGGACGATGGAAAAACAGTCAGTGATTTGTGTGATGCACTGCTGAACCAAAATCCGGAAAAAGTAGAGTTGATTTTTACAGAATATATGAAGAAAACGATCAGCATAAGAGATACCTTTGCGCAGAAACCAACGAAAGAAAATTTCTATCATGGATTGCTGCTGGGGATTCTGGGATTCAAAGAGAACTGGTCAGTAATGTCCAATCGGGAATCAGGAGATGGATTCGGGGATATTCTGATCCGTATAGAGGATGAAGATGTGGGGATTGTGATCGAAGTAAAATATGCAGATGACGGAAATCTTCAGGGAGAGTGCGAAAAAGCACTTCAGCAGATTATAGATATCAGATATACTGAGGCGTTGGAACAGGAAGGAATTCATACAATCATAAAATATGGAATCGCCTGTTACAGAAAGAAATGTAAAGTTTTGATGAGAATAGATAAACAGTAAACACAGAATATTCTGACCTCATTACCGGATGCAGAACGAACGGTAATGAGGTCTTGTCACGTTATCCTTTAGTTACTGTTCACTCCGTTCACAGTAACTTAGCCAAAATTCATTCCAGATTGCCTGCGGCAATGGAATTTTGGCTTGTATGTCTCGGGATAGTGGTATGTGAACAGTAACATCCTTTACTCTAATGCTGAGTTTTTTCCGTGTTTACAATTGACATCTTAACAGGAAATGATTATGATATCTCTGACAGTGCTTTTTAGCTGTCCGGATTTCTTATCAAATCAAATACCCTGTTGCCAGTGGGATATTTGATTTGATATGAAATGAATGAGGAATGGTGAAATACGAAGGAGAGTTAGAAGTTATGAGTATTTCCATGATTGGAATTGACCATAATATGGCACCGGTGGATATTCGTGCGAAATTTGCATTTACAAAGAAAAATGCCGGTGAAGCAATGGAAAAAATAAAGAATCAAAATGGAATATATGGATGCGTGATCCTGTCCACCTGTAACCGCCTGGAGGTCTGGGCAAGTGTGGATGATGAGGTGGATGTCTGTCTTTATGACTGCCTCTGCAGGATAAAGGGAATTACTGAGGATTCTTACAGACAATATTTTGTAGAGCGTAAGGATCAGGAGGCAGTTGAGCATCTTTTTTATCTTACCAGTGGTCTGAAATCACAGATCATAGGGGAGGATCAGATCCTTACACAGGTGAAGGATGCCCTGAATCTGGCAAGAGAGAATTTTGCGGCAGATGGTGTTTTGGAGGTTCTGTTCAGAATGGCTGCCACAGCAGGAAAGAGAATTAAGACAGAGGTTCCTTTTTCCCATGGAAATCCGTCAGTGATCCATCAGGCCATCGGATTTCTGGCAGAGAAGGGGTATTCTCTCAGGGATAAGACCTGTATGGTCATCGGTAACGGTGAGATGGGCAAGGTGGCTGCTCAGGCCTTGCAGGAGGCAGGTGCAGATGTAACAGTGACCATCCGTCAGTACAGAAGCGGAGTTGTGAATATTCCGCTGGGCTGCAAGCGTATTAATTACGGTGACAGAATGGAGTATATGCCACAGTGTGATCTTGTAGTAAGTGCAACTGCAAGCCCGAATTTTACATTAAAAGAAGAATTGTTCCAGGGAATCAGGACAAAGGATGACCTGATCCTGATCGATCTGGCAGTTCCCAGAGATATAGAGCCATCTGTTGGAAAAATCCAGGGGGTCACACTTTATGACATGGACAGCTTCCGTATAGAGGAAGTTCCTGCAGAGCTTCAGGAAAATCTGGAGGCAGCAGGCGCGATCGTAAGAGAGCAGATGGATGAATTTTTCCAATGGCTGGATGGAAGAGACCTGATCCCAAGAATTCAGGATATTAAAGATGAGGCAGTCAATGACCTGAATTTAAGGATTGCAAAGATATTAAAGAAAACACCTATGGAAGAGGATGACAGGCAGAATCTGGTCCATGCAGTGGATACGGCAGCAGGAAAAGTAGTAAATAAACTGATCTTTGGTCTGCGTGACAGTCTGAATCAGGAGATTTTCCTTGAGTGTGTGGCAGGACTGGAGAAAATATATGAAGAATAAGCCGTATTTTCCAATGTTTATAGACTTATCAGATAAGAATATCGTGGTTGTAGGCGGCGGAAACATTGCAACTCGTCGAGTGAAAACCCTTTTATCATTCACCAGAAATATCAGAGTCATTGCTCCGAAGGTCACCATGGAGATGATGGAGCTTGGCAAAGCCGGCTATGTAGAGCTGATCACACGTCCGGTGAAGCGTACAGATTTTGCGATGGCATATATGGTGATCGCAGCTACCAATGACAGAAAGTTAAATGATGAGATCCACAGGATCTGCAGGCAGGAAGGCGTTTATGTTAATGTAGCCAGTGACAGGGAGCAGTGCGATTTTTATTTCCCGGGAATTTATATGGAAGAGGGACTGGTAGTGGGAATTACAGCCAGTGGTCTGGACCATAAAAAAGCGCGCAGGATAAGAGAAGAGATCCAGAATGCCCTGGAGAGGGTTGCGCAGGAAGATGATAATGAGGAGGAGAATGATGACTGAGGTGATCATTGGAAGCAGAGAGAGTAAGCTGGCAGTTCTCCAGAGTGAGATGGTAAAAAGTTACATAGAGCAGAAAAACCGTGAAAAAAATGCCGGCTCTGAAATAACAGTAAATATCCTGACTATGAAAACAACAGGAGATATTATTCTGGACCGTACTTTGGATAAGGTGGGCGGAAAAGGATTGTTTGTAAAAGAACTGGACAGGGCATTGCTGGATGGTAAAAGCAATCTGTCTGTACACAGTCTTAAGGATATGCCTATGGAGGTGCCGGAAGAGCTTCCGCTTCTGGCCTTTTCAAAGCGTGAGGATCCAAGAGATGTACTGGTGCTTCCTGAGGGAGTGGCGGAGCTGGATCCGGATAAACCTCTGGGATGTTCCAGCTTAAGGAGAACTCTTCAGTTAAAGAAGCTGTATCCTGAGATGGAGGTAAAGAGTATCCGTGGAAATCTGCAGACAAGGCTTCGCAAGCTGGATGAAGGAGAGTATTCAGGGCTGATCCTGGCAGCGGCAGGTCTGAAACGACTGGGGCTGGAAAACAGGATCAGCAGATATTTTACACCGGATGAGATGATTCCTTCAGCAGGTCAGGGGATCCTGGCTGTGCAGGGACGCAAAGGTGAGGATTATGGGTATCTGGACGGATACTGTGACAGGGATGCCTGGCTTGCAGGAACTGCAGAGCGCGCATATGTAAAATATCTGGACGGAGGATGTTCTTCGCCTGTAGCTGCATTTGCAGAGGTGGGCGGAGATGAGATCTTTATCCGCGGTTTATATTACAGTGAAGCTACAGGAAAGTGGCTTACAGGTCAGATCAGAGGTGCAGCAGAGGATGGAGAGAAGCTTGGAACAGCTCTTGCAAAGCAATTGAAATCTGACTGTGAGGGAAGATAAAAAAAATTATAAAAAGAAAATTCTTGTGACGCAAAAAGGAGAAGAAACATGGCAGCTGGCAAGGTTTGGCTGGTTGGTGCAGGACCGGGTGATATCGGGCTTTTTACATTAAAGGGCGCAGCGGTTCTGCAGCAGGCAGATGTGGTAGTATATGACAGTCTGGTGGGCGAAGGGGTTCTGGCAAAGATCCCGGAGCATGCCAGACTGATTAATGTAGGTAAAAGAGCAAATCACCATACAATGGTGCAGGAGGATATTAATAAGGTTCTTCTGGAAGAAGCTGAAAAAGGAAATAAAGTGGTAAGGCTTAAAGGTGGAGATCCCTTTCTCTTTGGAAGAGGCGGGGAGGAATTGGAACTTCTTTCTGAGAATGGAATCCCTTATGAGATCGTGCCCGGAGTGACATCTCCGATTTCTGTTCCTGCTTACAATGGGATTCCTGTGACACACAGGGATTTCTGTTCGTCCTTACATATTATTACAGGACATAAACGCGCAGGGCAGGAGTATGATATAGATTTTAAAGCACTGACCCAGACAAAGGGAACATTGGTGTTTCTAATGGGAATTGCAGCACTGGAGGATATCTGCAAAGGACTTCTTGCAGGCGGCATGGACCCGGATATGCCGGCAGCAGTTCTTCAGAAAGGAACAACAGCAGGACAGAAGCGGGTGGTTGCTACTGTAGGTACCCTCAAGGAAGAGGTGGACAGACAGGGGATAGAGACACCTGCCATTATTGTTGTGGGAAAGGTATGTTCTCTGGCTGACAAATTTGCCTGGTACGAGAAACTTCCTCTGGCAGGCTGGAAGGTTCTGGTCACAAGACCAAGACAGCATATTTCAAAGACAGCAGATCTTCTCCGTCAGAAAGGTGCCGAGGTTCTGGAGCTGCCGTCTATCTGTACAGTACCTGTTGAGGATAATGGCAGACTGTATGAGGCATTTGAGAAACTGGATACTTATCAGTGGATCATTTTTACAAGCCCTGCAGGTGTGGAGATCTTTTTTGACGAGATGGACAGAAAAGAGATGGATGTGCGCAGCCTGGGACAGGCGAAGATCGCAGTGATCGGTGAAGGAACGAAGAAAAAGCTGAAAGAGCATCACCTGCTGGCTGATTTTGTGCCAGGTGTGTATGACGGAGATACTCTTGGGGCAGAGCTTGCAAAACAACTTCAGGGAAATGAAAAAATTCTGATCCCAAGAGCCGAAGCCGGAAATAAAAAGCTGACAGAATTGCTGGAGCAGACAGGTGCGAAGGTAGATGACATTGCTACTTACACAACCTGTTATGAAAAGAGCAGGCTGATCGATGAGAAGAAAGAGCTGGAGACAGGAAGTGTGGACTGTGTAGTATTTACCAGTGCATCCACTGTAAAGGGCTTTGTGGAAGGCACAAAGGGACTGGACTATACGAAGGTAAAAGCTGCCTGTATCGGAAAACAGACCAAAGCTGCAGCAGATGCTTATGGTATGCAGACCCGCATGGCAAAGAAGGCTACCATCGAAAGTCTCATAGAGCTTGTGGAAGAGATGAAACAGGAAAACTGATAACTATTCTGCAAAAAATGGAACAGTTATGAGAATTGTTGATAAAAGGAGCAAAAAGACATGGATTTAATTCAGAGACCAAGAAGATTAAGAGGCAGTGAAAATTTAAGAAAAATGGTAAGAGAGACAAGAATGGACAAGTCTTCCCTTATTTATCCCTTATTTGTAAAAGAGGGAACAGGAATTGAAGAAGAGATCCCTTCTATGGAAGGACAGTTCCGCTACAGTGTAGACCGTCTTCCTTTTGAACTGGAACGTCTGCAGAATGCAGGAGTAAACAGCATTATGCTGTTCGGCATCCCGGATCACAAGGATGAGGTGGGAAGCGGTGCGTACGACCCCAACGGAATCGTACAGAAAGCCCTGAGAGAAGCAAAGAAACAGTTCCCGGACATGTACTATATCACAGATGTATGTATGTGTGAGTACACTTCACACGGACATTGCGGAGTGCTCTGCGGTCATGATGTAAATAATGATGCAACACTGGAATTACTGGCTAAGACAGCTGTTTCCCATGTAGAGGCAGGCGCAGATATGGTAGCTCCCTCTGATATGATGGACGGACGTGTACGTGCTATTCGTGAGGCTCTTGATGCGAACGGACATTATGGAGCACCGATCATGTCCTATGCAGTAAAATATGCATCTGCTTTCTACGGACCATTCCGTGATGCAGCAGGTTCTGCACCGTCTTTTGGTGACAGAAAGAGCTACCAGATGGATTTCCATAACAGAAGAGAAGGAATGAAGGAAGCTCTTACGGATGTGGAAGAGGGCGCAGATATCATTATGGTAAAACCTGCCATGTCTTATCTGGATATGGTCTCTGAGGTATCAAAGGCTGTAAATGTGCCGGTTGCAACATACAGTGTAAGCGGTGAATATGCAATGGTGAAAGCAGCTGCAAAGATGGGATGGATCGATGAAGAACGTATTATGTGTGAGATGGCAGTCAGTGCATACCGTGCAGGTGCCCAGATCTATCTTACTTATTATGCAAAAGAACTTGCAAAATGCATGGATGAAGGGAGAATCGGCTGATGGGTTTATCAGAAGAATTATTTGACAGAGCGGTAAAGGTGATTCCGGGAGGAGTAAACAGTCCTGTACGTGCCTATGGCGCAATCGGTATTGCACCGAGATTTATCGACCGCGCAGACGGATGCCATATTTATGATGTTGATGGAAAAGAATATGTGGATTATATCGATTCCTGGGGACCTATGATTCTGGGCCATAATTTTCCGGAAGTAAAAGAAAGTGTACTGAAGGCATGTGAAAAGGGCCTCAGCTTCGGATGTGCAACTGCAATCGAAGTGGAGATGGCTGAATTCATCTGTGACCATATTCCACATGTGGATATGGTGCGTATGGTAAATTCCGGTACAGAGGCTGTTATGAGTGCAGTCCGTGTTGCCAGAGGATTTACAGGAAAGAATAAGATCATTAAATTTGCAGGATGCTATCATGGACACAGTGATGCCATGCTGGTAAGTGCAGGCTCCGGTGTGATGACAAGCGGTGTTCCGGACAGTGCCGGTGTGCCTAAGGGATGCACAGAGGATACCATGACTGCTGTTTATAATGATCTGGACAGTGTACGTGCACTGATGGAGCAGGCTGACGGACAGACTGCTGCTGTTATCGTGGAAGCTGTAGGCGCCAATATGGGTGTGGTTCCTCCGAAAAAGGGGTTCCTGGAAGGTCTGAGAAAGCTCTGCGATGAGTACGGCGCCCTTCTGATCTTTGACGAGGTTATCACTGGTTTCCGTCTGGCTTTTGGCGGTGCTGCAGAATATTTTGGCGTGACCCCTGATCTGGTTACCTATGGTAAGATCATCGGTGCAGGTATGCCGGTAGGCGCATACGGCGGACGCAGAGAGATTATGGAACTGGTTTCCCCTGTGGGAAAGGTTTACCAGGCCGGTACCTTAAGCGGAAATCCTATTGCAATGGCAGCAGGACTGACACAGTTAAAATACCTCTATGAGCACCAGGAAATCTATAAAGATCTGGAGGAAAAAGGAAAACGTCTCTATGGCGGTATGGAGAAAATCCTAGCAGAGAAAAATCTGCCTTACCATATCAATCACGTATCCTCCCTGGGAAGCCTGTTCTTTACAGAGCAGGAGGTTGTGGATTATACATCAGCCAAATCTTCAGATACAAAAGCTTTCTCGGAATATTTCAAGGGAATGCTTGCGCAGGGAATCCATATGGCTCCGTCACAGTTTGAGGCAATGTTTTTATCTGTTGCCCATACAGATGAGATCATAGACCAGACACTGGAGGCTGTCAGAAATTATTTTACCAAATAAACAGCAGAGCGCTTATCCGGTATAGAACTTAGCCAAAATTCATTCCAGATTGCCTGCGGCAATAGAATTTTGGCTTGTATGTGAACAGTAACGACAGTAACCCATGAACTGGAAAAAATACATAAAACTGAGTTCCGTAATCTTGTTCTGATTAGGAAAATGTGCTATAATCACCTTATCGTATGACATCGTCCGGCAATATTGGGACGAAAATATTATTGCTCGCTGACAGCAGACGGGAACAGAGTGAGCGATGATAAATAAACTTCAGGACAGCAGGAGGAAAAAAGCATTATGAGTGAAAAGAAATATGTAGCTTATGTGGGCTCTTATACACATGGCTCTTCCAGACAGGGAATCCATGTTTATGATGTTGATGTTGAGAATGGCACTCTTACAGAACGCAGCAGTGTTGAAGTAAGTAATGCATCCCACATGGCTGTTTCAAAGAATGGTAAGTATCTTTATTCTATCGAGGATGAGGGTGTTGCAGTATTTAAACGTGATAAAAATGGTGATCTGTCACGTATCAACAGTGTAAATATTGATGGAATGAGAGGCTGTTTCCTTTCTACAGATGTTGACGGTAAGTATCTTTATGTTGCCGGATATCATGACGGTAAGGTGACTGTTGTACATACTCATAAGGACGGCAGACTTGGAAGCCTGATGGATGGCGTATTCCATACAGGACTCGGAAGTGTTGCAGAGCGTAACTTCCGTCCCCATGTGAACTGTGTTCGTCCAACTCCGGATAATAAATATCTCTGTGCAGTAGATAACGGAATTGATCAGGTGAAGATTTACCGTGTCAACAAATTGCGCAATAAGCTGGAACTGGTAGACATCCTGAGATGTCCGAGAGAGAGCGGCCCGCGTATCATTCGTTTTAGCGATGATGGTAAGTTTGCTTATATTCTCTTTGAACTCAGTAATGAGATCAGGGCTTACAAATATGATGGAAGCGGTAAGGTTCCGGCGTTTGAACTGATCCAGACGATTGAGACAAGTGCGAAGAAGGATGTTCATGATACACATAATGCAGCGTCCGGTCTTTCTCTTGCAAATGATGGCAAGCATCTTTTCTGTACAACAGCAGGTGAGGATACAGTTTCCATGTTTGAGCGTGATGAGGAGACTGGTATGCTGACAAGGAAGTTTACACTTCCGATCAGTGGTGAATATCCGAAAGATCTGGTACTTTTACCGGATGATAAGCATCTGGTGCTGGCTAATCATGCAAGTAATACACTGACTACTTTTACAGTGGATTATGAGAAGAATATTATTGTGATGAACGGCAAGCCGATTAAGATTACAGAGCCAAACTGTATCAGAATCTGGCCGGTTCCGGAAGAATAACAGATTCGTTACATAGAATCAGCAATATAGGCAGATAATAAAATACCTTCATTTGAAACTGAGATCAGCTCAGAATTCAAGTGAAGGTATTTTTGCGTGGATTAATTGGAATTATTTCCGATAAAAATCCCGAACCTTATCCATCTGGGAACTCATATTGACAAAGAGCGCATCCGCCAGTGTGATTGCTGCCATAGATTCTACCACAACCACTGCTCTTGGGACAATGACCGGATCATGTCGGCCATGGATTTCCAGAGAAAGAGGTTCTTTATCTTTGGTTACGGTCTGCTGCGGCTGGCTGATGGATGGGGTTGGTTTGATATGGGCACGAAGTATGATTTCACTGCCGTCACTGATTCCTCCCATGATTCCGCCTGCGTGGTTGGAGGTTTTGATGATTTCACCGTCTTTGACTGTGAATCCATCATTGTCAGTGGAACCGTTTGAGGAAGTCACTGCAATGCCGTCACCGATTTCAACAGCCTTGACTGCACCGATGGACATCAGGGCGTGGGCAAGAAGAGCACTGAGCTTGTCAAAGACTGGCTCGCCAAGTCCGGCAGGTGTTCCGGTAATACGACATTCGATCACGCCGCCTGCACTGTCCTGATTCTTCATACATTCTTCCAGATATTCACCGGCCTTCACTGCTGCCTGTGCGTCCGGCATATAAAATGCATTCTGATGGATTTCTTCTTTATTAAAAGAAGCAATTTCAACAGGTCCGATAGATCTGGTATAGGTGCAGATTGAAATGCCAAGTTCTTCTAATATTTTAGAAGCAATGGCACCTGCTGCAACTCTTCCGATGGTTTCCCGCCCTGAAGAACGTCCACCGCCTCTGTAGTCGCGGAATCCGTATTTTTGGTCAAAAGTATAGTCTGCATGTCCGGGACGATAGGAGTATGCGATATTTCCGTAGTCTCTGGAGCGCTGATCTGTATTTCTTACCATCAGAGAAATTGGAGTTCCGGTGGTTTTGCCCTCAAAGACACCTGAGAGGATTTCTACCAGATCTCCTTCTTTACGGGCGGTGGTGTATCTGCTCTGTCCGGGTTTCCTTCTGTCGAGGAATTTCTGAATGTCCTCTTCACAGAGAGGAAGGCCTGCCGGGCATCCGTCTATCACAGCTCCGAGAGCTTTTCCGTGGGATTCCCCCCAGGTAGTTACCTTAAATTTATTTCCAAATGATGACTGGCTCATATGATTTGTATCCTTTCCTGTTATTGTATTAGAGCGTGTCTGGAAAATCATTTCCGCAATCTGCACGCCCCACTTTGCGGGATATTTCACCTGAATTCAGTTGCCATAGTTAGAGCGTGTTTGGAAAATCACTCCCGCAATCTGTACGCCCCACTTTACGGGACTTTTATAAATAAATACTACTTTATTATAGCGAAGTGTAAAAGTTTTGTAAACCGAAAGCATTGGAATTGACAAAAATTCATGTTCAAATTATAATGATGTTTGAGTCTTTGTGAAAATAAAGAGCAAACGTAACTGTTCAGTAATCTCTTGCAGAAACTCTGAATAGTTGCAGATTTATTGTTACTGAGAACAGAGTAAACAGTAACAATCTATTGAGGGGAAATCGAGAAAAAGAAGGGAAGTGTGGATCGTGGTAAGGATTTTTAAGACAATCGATGGCGCTATCCATGAAATACAGGAACCACAGGAGGGCTGTTGGATTGCGCTGACGAATCCTACGGCAACAGAAATTTTTGAAATTTCCGAGCAATTTGGGATAGAGGTGGACGATTTGCGCGCACCTTTGGATGAGGAAGAGCGTTCCCGTATAGAAGTGGAGGACAATTATACCCTTATCCTTGCAGATGTACCTGCGATTGAAGAACGTAACGAGAAGGACTGGTATGTGACCATTCCTCTTGGTATTATCGTGACTCAGAAGATGATCTTTACTGTATGTCTGGAAGACACACAGGTTCTGACAAGATTTATGGAAGGCAGGGTAAGAAACTTTTTTACCTATATGAAAACCAGATTTATTCTGCAGATTTTGTACCGTAATGCCAGCATGTATCTGAGATATCTGCGTATTATAGATAAGAAGAGCGAGCAGATTGAGGAGAAACTTCATCTGTCTACAAGAAATCAGGAATTGATGGAACTTCTGGAACTGGAGAAATCACTGGTATACTTTACCACATCTCTGCGTTCCAATGAGATGGTTCTGGAGAAACTTCTGAAGGTGGAGAGTATCAAGAAATATCCGGAGGATACAGAGCTTCTGGAGGATGTTATCATTGAGAACAAGCAGGCCATTGAGATGGCTAATATTTACAGTGGTATCCTCAGCAGTATGATGGGAACTTTTGCATCAGTTATTTCTAATAACCTGAACATTGTCATGAAGGTTCTGGCTGTTATTACCATTGTTATGAGTATTCCGACTATTGTTTTCAGTGCGTATGGTATGAACCTGAGTGCTGCGGGAATGCCGTTTTCCAGGACACCATGGGGATTTCTTATCGTTATCATCCTTTCTGTAGTGGCAAGTATCATTGCAGCGATATTTCTTTCCAGGAAGAAGTTTTTCTGATTTTGTGTCTGAACTGAGAGGCAGTTATTCGGTGCAGAATTACGCAGAGAAAGCAGATTGTGGATATCCGCTGTAACGAAAGAACGAATAGCATTTTGTGAGAAAAGGAGATTTATGAAATTTATTGACAAACTGGAACGAAAATTTGGAAATCGCGGGATTGAGAATCTTACGATTTATATTATTGTAAGTTATGTACTGGGATATGCATTGATGTATATTAATCCAGGGGCTCTTTCCATGTTGAGTTTGAATGTCTCTGAAATCCTGCATGGTCAGATATGGAGACTTGTTACATGGATTATTTATCCGCCGAGTACGTCATCTGCTTTATGGTTTGTGATTGCGATATTGTTCTTTTATTATCCGATCAGTGCATCGCTGGAACGTACATGGGGATCATTCAGATTTACTGTATATATTTTATCTGGAATGATTTTTACAGTAATTTCTGCGTTTATTTTGTATTTTATCACAGGTGGAGTGTTAGATGCTTATCTGAATGGATCACAGTTTTCAACGTATTATATCAGTTTATCTATTTTTCTGGCATATGCGCTGACATATCCGGATATGAAGGTTTTACTGTACTTTGTAATCCCGATCAAGATGAAGTGGATGGCGATTGTATATGCTGCTCTTGTGGTATATGATATTGTCAGATATTTTATGGGAGGAGCATGGTTTATGGCACTGCCGATCATCGCATCCTTACTGAACTTTATTATTTTCTTCCTTGGTACAAGAAATCTTAACAGATACAATCCGAAGGAAATCCATCGCAGAAATCAGTTTAAGAGAGCAATGGGAGAAAGTAAGACCGTTCCCTTCCCGGGTGGCAGCAAGTCAGGGGAAGTGACGAAGCACAAATGTGCAGTCTGTGGCCGTACAGAGAAAGATGATCCGAATCTGGAATTCCGTTTCTGTTCTAAATGTAACGGAAACTACGAGTATTGTCAGGATCATTTATATACACATATACACAAGAAGTAAGAGGAGAAAAGATTATTATGAAAAAAGTACCATTTGTCACCCTGGATAAACTTCAGGAAATCACCGCGCAGTTTCCTACACCTTTCCATCTTTATGATGAAAAAGGTATCCGCGAGAATGCAAAGGCAGTGAAAGAAGCATTTGCATGGAATAAGGGCTTCAAAGAATTCTTTGCTGTGAAGGCAACTCCAAATCCATTTCTGATCCAGATCCTTCAGGAGTATGGCTGTGGCTGTGACTGTTCTTCCATGACAGAGCTGATGATGTCCAAAGCAATCGGATGCAAAGAGGGAGATATCATGTTTTCTTCCAATGATACACCGGAAGAAGAATTCAAATATGCAAATGAAATCGGCGGGATCATCAATCTTGATGATATCACACATATCGAGAGCGTAGAAAGAGCCGTAGGATATATTCCGAAGGTGATCAGCTGTCGTTATAATCCGGGCGGAGTGTTTAAGATCAGCAACGATATTATGGACAACCCCGGAGATGCCAAATATGGTATGACAACAGAGCAGATTTTTGAAGCATTCAAGATCCTGAAGGAAAAAGGTGCCGAGGAATTCGGTATCCATGCATTCCTTGCAAGCAATACTGTGACAAATGAGTATTATCCGATGCTGGCGAAAGAGATGTTTGAAATGGCAGTGAAACTTCAGAAGGAGACAGGCGCTCATGTGAAGTTTATCAACCTTTCCGGTGGTGTTGGAATCGCTTACAAACCAGATCAGACTCCGAATGATATCAGAGAGATCGGTGAGGGTGTCCGCAAAGTATACGAAGAAGTACTTGTTCCGGCCGGAATGGGTGATGTTGCAATCTATACAGAGATGGGACGTTTCATGATGGGACCGTATGGCTGCCTGGTAACTAAGGCAATCCATGAGAAGCATACTCATAAAGAATATATTGGTGTGGATGCGTGTGCTGTAAACCTGATGCGTCCGGCAATGTATGGCGCATACCATCACATCACTGTTATGGGAAAAGAAGACCAGCCATGTGATCATATGTATGATGTGACAGGTTCTCTCTGCGAAAACAATGATAAGTTTGCAATTGACCGCTATCTTCCGAAGGTTGATATGGGAGATCTTCTTGTGATCCATGATACAGGAGCTCATGGTTTTGCCATGGGATATAACTACAATGGTAAACTGAAATCTTCTGAGATCCTTCTCCATGAAGATGGAAGTTTCGAGATGATCCGCCGTGCCGAGACACCGAAGGATTATTTCGCAACATTTGACTGCTTCCCGATTTATGAGAAATTACTGGAAGATATGGAATAATGCTGTGATTATTCTGTAATTTACTATCTTGTGGTATTGCCGGGGCAGATATGACATAAAAACACACAAAAAGAAAGGTACTGATCTGTGCATGATGCTGGAAGGTTAGTGCCTTTCGTTTTGCATGGAGAAACAGTGATTTCAGAAGAATGTACTGTAAAAATTTTGTCTGTTCGGAGGTAGACATATGATTAAATATGAATATGAAACAGGAATGTGTAAACAGCTGCATTACAATGGTCTGTGGAGTGTACAATATGAGGGTGTTCCCGGACATTTTAAAAAAGTAAAGATGGTCTGTCCCTGCATCAGAGACGAATGTGATCAGGATTGTGAAGTGTTTAGGAACATACCGGAAATAAAAGCAGCAGATCAGGAATGGCATATGAGAGATGAGAGATAGAATAATGGGAGATAAGAAAAAAGAATACAGAGACAAAAGAACAGGCATGCAGACTGTAAGGTCTGCCATATTTGCTATTGTGCTTATAATTACAGGTTTTATCAGTATAATATATGTGGCAGATAATACTTATGCAGCAGACGAATATCGAGTGCATAAATCTGAGGTGGTTGTAAAGACCGGTGCCACTTATACAGTAAAGATCCTGAATCATGATACAAAAGTGAGTCCAAAGAAGTTTAAATGGACCAGCAGTAACTCAAAATGTGCAAAGGTTATAAATGGCAGGATATATGGTTTAAAGCCCGGACAGGCAACGATCACAGCACAGATGAGTGGACTGAAAGTAAACTGCGAGGTTTTTGTCTGTAATAAAACGGAAACAGTTCTTTTTAAGAAATACAAAAAACAGGTGAAAGTAACAGCAGGAAAGACAGTTATTCTGGAGCCGCAGAAGTATGGAAAAAGGCTGACTTATACTTCTTCTGATAAAACGGTGGCAACTGTATCAAAGAAAGGAAAAGTTACTGCAAAAAAGGCGGGAAATGTCAAAATCACCAGTGTTTCTTATGGTACTGACAGATATGTATCAGAGATAGAAGTGATCGTCCTGCCGGCAGCGTCAGAAACTCCGGAAATTACGCCTACACTGACGCCGGATGAACCAGCACCATCTGTGACCCCGGAGCCGACGGTAACGGTCACGCCAACTCCGAAAATCACACCTGCACCGGAAGATGAAGAAAAGTTCCGGAAACCCCTGGATGGAGTTACTCATTATATTTTGCACAGAGGTGAACAGACAGCAGCACCTGAGAATTCCATGCCTGCCTTTGAGACGGCAGGACGCAATGGGGCGGAGTTTGTGGAGACAGATGTGAGAGAGACCGCAGATGGAGTTCTGGTTGTCTCTCATGATGATTCTTTGTTGCGGATGTGCGGGGAGGACAGGTTTATTTCAGAGATGACTTATGAGGAGATAAAGCAGTATCCGATTATAAATGGAAGAAATGCTTCGCAGTATCCGGATAATCTTATTCCTACACTGGAACAGTATATTGCATGCTGCAATAAGTACTCTGTGACGCCGGTGATTGAAATAAAGTCAATCCGTACGGAAGAAGCCATGAATTTGTTCATGCAGCTTCTGACTGAATCACAGAAAGAGCCGGTACTCATCTGTTTTCGCATAGAAACACTTGGTAAACTGCGTGAGATGGGATTTACAGGAAAAATGCAGTGGATCCGTACAGTGCGCATGAATGCTTCTATGATACAGCAGTGTAAGAAATATGATCTGGACATAAGTGCAGAGTATAAAAATATCAGTATGAATGATATCAACAATGCTCATCAGAATGGAATCCGCATATCCGTATGGCTTTGCCGGAATGAGGATATGGTAGACATTTTCAGGAAAATGGGTGCGGATTATATCACGTATGAGAGGTGGAATACAGATGAAGTAAAAATACGACAGGATTAGCAGAAAATCAAGGTAGACATTTAGCAGAAAAATAAGTAAAATACAAGATGTAGATATAAATTGTAAGCAGAACAGTAACAGTTCACTATTGCTATAAGAAAGGACTGAACAGTTGTATATATTTGATATACTGCTGAAAAAGAGGAGGAGAGAGTAATGAAAAAAATAGCAGCTATGGTGCTGGCAGGTGTTCTGGCAGCAGTTCCGGTCAGTACGACCGGTGCAGCGGAATTTCAGGATGGAGCAGATACACAGAATTTCATCTGGGCAGCCGGAGAGGAAACTTCAACAGACACAGATGAAAGCAAAGGGGTAAGTGCAAATGACAGTGTCGTTGAAGGACTTGACAAACCTTTGGTTTTCTATCCCAACACTTACTATAAATTTAATGTGACCGGTGCCGGAACGCAGAATACGAATCCTGTTGAGGGAGATGTCAGATGGACACCATTATACTGGAGTCTTTCTCTCAAACCGCAGGAAAGCGATATTCACAGGAAATGGGAAATCGGTTCTGCAAAGGGTATTTATACAAAGGTGGAACGTGCATACAATATATATGTCTTTTTCCAGAGAGAAGAATATACAGGAGGTATATGGGAGAAAAACGATATTGTACAACCTGTGAGATATCAGTTCAATGCAGCTCCGTTAACTGAACAGGGTGGAAGCTATAAGTACCTGATAGGTGGAATTGGCTATAAGATTTTGAATGAAAGAGAAGTAAGCGTTACAGGTCTTGCTGCGGAATATAATGTGATACAGATTCCGGCTACAGTTGTGATCAATGATAAAGTTTATAAAGTAACTACAATTGACAAGAATGCCTTCAGCGGGAACAAAGAAATTACAGATGTTATTTTTGGAAATAATGTAACAACGATTGGAAAATATGCGTTCAGCCAGTGCCCGAATCTGCGGAACATAAGATTTGGTAGCAGAGTAAAAAAGAATTGGCAGCAACGCATTTGCACAGTGTACAAAACTGCGAAATTTCATACTTCCTGCCAGTGTCAGACATATAGATGCCAGAGCTTTTTACCAGTGCCCGGCAGTCAAAGTGATCAGGATCAACAGTACAGCACTGAACTATGTTGGAAAAAAAGCTTTTGCGGTCAACAAAAAGCGGAAAGACGGCAGCACATG
>NZ_JBWJVQ010000188.1:0-4407 GCF_056339875.1 Blautia sp. ZXY-1-C6 | reverse complement strand
CTATAAGATTCCATGCCTGACCCAATGTCAGGCACAAGTAATGAACTATCGGCATTTATTTCAATCCACAAAGCCGCTTGATAGTATCTTCGTCATTGGCATACTTGAACATCACATCATCCTTAAAGATGGAACTGTCACTATCGCTAAGTTTATACCGTGTCTTCATCATCAACATCGCTTATCTCATAGATTGTCTCATACTCATCAAATGAAATACTATAATAATGACTGATTACGTCTCTATAGTGAGAAATGCCGATATATTTACAAAGTCTTATAAATCCAATATTTCAGAAAGTCAAAAATCGGCATTTCTAAAATATCGGCATAATATTCCAACGACCTTCGCTGACTTTTAAGATATCTTTTACGTCATCGTCTAAGAGGTCTGTAGTTACTGCATACATCCCATCATATAAGGCTTCCTGTTCGATCTTTTCTGTGTCCAGATAATTGTGGATCTTTGCAGTTTCTCCATCTTCAGTTGCTGCGACTTTCCCTATGAATCGAGCAGGATCATTCGGATTCCTACGTTCCTTCTTTATCGTACCGGTGCTGAGCATTTTTTCAGCACGTTCTATCTGGGCATCTCAAACGGATTTCTGATATCTTGCATACTGTGGTTTTAAAGAAGTTTGTTTATTTGCATTTCCCTTATTGTTAATATAGCTTTTGGCAATATAAAAGGATTCCGAATTTTTTGATTTTGATGTAGTTACTTTCATGGAAAATCCCTCTACACACTTCTGAAAATAATGCTATATAATACTATAAAATAAAGCAAAAAATTTGACATAAAAAAGCAGGTACCATAAGGACTGCAAGCATTTTTTCTTATATTCAACTGTCAAACTCCCGTGTTCACTGACAATGTCGGATTCTGATTTTTTTCTGACAGTTTTTTGCGATTTTCTAAGAAATATGATATAATATAACATTATATAATGTTTGCATATGGAAGGAGTCATCAATGAGTTTGGATAAAAAATCACAGTTACCATTATATGCTCAGTTAATGAAAGAGATAAAAGATCAGATTCGAAAGGGAACATATAAGGAGGGAGATCAGATTCCCACAGAAGGAGAATTATCCGCTGCCTATCAGGTCAGCAGGATTACAGTGCGCAGAACAATTGAAGAGTTATGCTCTCAGGGATTTCTTGTAAAAAGACAGGGAAAAGGAACTTTTGTGGAAATACCCAAAATATATCGTAAAATAGAAAATGATAACAACATGAGTTTTTCTGAAGCGTGTCGTTCAAATGGAAGAAAGCCGTCTTCACATATCATTTCCTGTCATATTATGGAAATGCAGGAATGGCAGCAGGATTTTTTTAAACCTGAACATACTAAGATATATCACATAGAACGAATTTTGTCAGCCGATAACTTGCCGATTATTTATGAACATATTTATATTCCAACCGATTTTCTTCCAGATTTTCAGGTGGAAAAGCTGGAAAATGGATCTCTTACACGTCTTCTCAATAAAGAATATCATATGAAAGAATCTGAAAAAGCGAGAAGTACAGTAGAAGTCAGTACAGTTTCTCAACCAGTGGCAGGATACCTTAGAATGAATGAAGGAGAACCTGTTATGATTCTGGCAAGCTATATTAATAATGAAAAAGAAGAACCTTTATATATCAGTTATGAAATTATTGCTGGTTCACGTTACAAAATTTCCATATAGACAACGAAAATGTAATATTAATAGATGGTGAAGAACCGTTTAAACACGAAAGGTTATATTGAATAAAAAGAAGGATTTCAAATCTTGTTTTCAGCACAGAAATATACTCTGAAAATGAGAAACGGAAATCCTTTTTTTGTGTGTTATAGACAAAAAAATAAAGAATAAAATATCAAGAATTCACAAAGTTATGATTTGCCCAAAAGATCATATTGTATTATGACGTTATATGATGATATAATACAAACCAAGAAAGGAGGACGTGATAAATGAAAAAAAGATTTTCAAAAGTGATTATTGCAAAACATCTTTTTGACGGTATAAATGAGAAAGATTACGAAGGATATCTGTGTTTAAGTGGAAATCATATTGTCGAAAAAAAAGCAGGAAAACCTGAAAAAGATATTTTGAATCAGGCACAGGAAGTTCTTAATTTCAGGGATGAACTGGTTATGCCGGGAATTACAGATACTCATACATTTTTTACCGGATATGCAATTTATCATGTAGGAGCAGATTTTTCGAAAGTGACAGATAATGAAGAGGGATGCTGTATTCTGAGAAAATATGAGCAGAAGAGACATCCGGAGGGAGCATTACTGGGGCATGGATGGAATCCGGAGATGTGGGACAGGCAGAACGGAGAAGAAATGCTGGAAGAGAAATTTCCAAATAAAGCGGTGATCATTTTTTCGGCAGATCGTTCCTGTTGTATTATGAATCAGAAAGCCAGAAATATTTATCAGTTTTCGGCAGAAACATGTTATCCGGAAAGCTATTACCGCATCATGAGAGAATATCTGAATGACCGGGAATTTATTAAAAAGGAATTTTCAGATTATATGAAAATGATGAATTCCAGAGGGGTAACTACTGTAAAGGAAATGGGATTTGATGACTTCTATGGATTTACAGATTATCTTAAAGAACTGGAAGATTCTGAAGATCTTAATCTGAGAACCTTCTTTATGTCACAGCCTGTAGGTGAAGGAATGAATCTTGTTTATGCCCGCAGAATGAGAGAGCAGTTTACAGGAAATAAGATTCGTTTCAGTGGTTTTAACCGGATGACTGATGGTACGATTGCTTCTTATAAGGGTGATTTAAAAGAGCCATATGAAAATCAGGATTTCTGCTGTAAAGATCCGGTTCCATATGAAGAAATTGAAAAAGACGTTCTGGCAGCAGATGCAGAAGATTTCAGATGGTCTTTACATGCACAGGGAGATGGTGCAGTAGGAAAAATTACAGAAATTTATCAGAAATGCAAGAAGGTTCAGGGAAAGCTGAAAAACAGACATGCAATTACAGATATGGAGTTTACAGATCCAAAGGATTTGGAAATCCTTGGTCGGATTGGGGTAACAGCAGAATTATATTTTCAGATTATGTCACTGGATCCGGCAGATGTGCTGATTAATAATATTAAACAGACGATAGGTACAGAGCGTGGAAAATATTACTGGAACCGCCGTAAAATGCAAGACAGTGGAATGAATTTAAGTGGTGCCACAGATTTACCGTTACTGCTTACCAGTATACCGGAATCTATCTATTATTCCTGTGGAGGATACATGGATGGACGTGCTGAAGCATTTCAATCAGAAAATGCTCTTACTGTACCGGAACTTCTGAAAGCATGGACAATCGGTGGACAGAAAAATCTGGGTATGGAAGAAGTGCTTGGAACGTTAGAAGAAGGGAAACTGGCAGATATTACTGTGTTTGACAGAAATTTACTTGAAATTAATCCGGTAGATGCCAGGGATGCAAGGGTTGTAATGACAATCATGGACGGAAGAACCGTTTTTACAGAAAATAGTCAGACAGAAAAAAACTGATCTGACAGAAAACAATAAGAAAAGGGGAAGGTAAAATGGAAGAAAAGAAAAAATTCAAACTTCATATGCCACATGTGCTCACATTGATTTTTTTCCTGATAATTGTAGTGGCAATACTTACATGGATTCTTCCAAGTGGTGAGTTTGAACGAAAGGTAATGGAAACTTCTGCAGGAGAAAGAAGTGTAGCAGTAGCAGGAACTTATCATTCGGTAGATAAAGTTCTTGAAGATGGAACAAATTTAAGACAGGGAATTGCTCAGGTACTTATGGCACCTGGAAAAGGAATTCAACAGATGGTAGAGGTTCTTGCATTTGTCTTTATTATCGGCGGTGTATTTCAGATTATGGCCAAGACTAATGCACTGAATATGGGAATTCAGAAGATTGTGAAAAAACTTGGAGCAAAAGAAATTCTGATCATACCGATTCTAATGGTTCTTTTTGGATTGGGTGGAAGTACCTTTGGAATGTCAGATGAGTTGATTCCATTTTATTTATTGATCATGCCAATTATGTTTGCAATGGGATATGATTCCATGACTACTTTTATGACAGTCTGCTTATCTGCAACAGTTGGTTATGCTGCATCTACAGTAAATCCATTTTGTGTATTGATTGCACAGGGCATTGCCGGGATTCAGGGAAATCCACAGCTGGTATTTAGAATGCTCCAGTTTGTGATTATGATGGCTTTGGTTATTGCTTTTGTAACCTGGAGAGCATTTAAGATTAAGAAAAATCCTGAAAAGTCTATTACGTATCAGGATGATTTGCTCAAGAAAAAAGAAATGAATACGGATATTGATTTTAATCAGGAAATGACAATTCGTCAGAAGCTGGTGCTCCTCACTTTTGTAATCGGAATTA
>NZ_JBWJVQ010000187.1:0-2403 GCF_056339875.1 Blautia sp. ZXY-1-C6 | reverse complement strand
TCATAATCAATTTTTGTAAGGTCAATTTTTTCGTTGATCAGACGACTTGTTGAATGGAGCATCTCTGCCAGTTCCAGAGGAGCTTTCTGTCCTTTGTTTGGTCCGACTTTGATTTCTGCAAACGCGTCTGGATTATAATCCGGATGGAATTTCTCAAGAAGAGCGTCTTTCTCTTCAGCTGTCAGACGTCTTGGCTCTGTTGCCATACGCTGTGCTCTTGTAGCCTCTACCTTTTTGATGGATTCCATCATATTTTCTGGATATGGTGCATACATGTTTTACGCCCTCCCTATTTCTCAATTTCTCTGTTGTTGTAAAGTTCCTGCATGTCTGTGATTGGTTTCTGCATGATCTGCTCGATCAGATCATCATATTTACCTTCGTGGATTTCTTCTACACGTTTCTCCAGATGTTCGCTCTTAGGCGCGATATATTTACCTGTGAGACGTCTTGCCAGAAGACCTACCATCGGGTGAGAAATGCCGGCCGGACATCTTACGGAACAGCATCCGCAGCTTACGCAGTCAAAAGATTCTTCTGCGCATTTTTCCAGTTCACCTCTCTGCGCATATGCAATGTACTGCATTACATTTAAGTCCTGAGTACATGCTTTTGTACAGGCATTACATCCGATACAGCTGTAGATTTCCGGATAGAGTTCCATCATTACCTGCTGATTCGGTTTCAGGTCTTCGATGTTGTAGAGTCTCTTATCTGTAGGGAAGAACGGGATGCTTGCTACATACATTCCTTCCTGTACCTGTGTCTGACAGGCAAGACATGTTTTCAGCTCGTTTTCACCTTTGATTCTGTAGATTGTTGCGCAGGCTCCGCAGAATCCGTGTCTGCAGCCGCATCCTCTCTTTAATGTATAACCGGCATATTCCATGGCAGTCATAATTGTAAGTTCTGCAGGTACGCTGTATTTCTTACCGAAAAAATATACGTTTACCATATTCTTTTCCATTTGAGATTACCAGTCCTTTCTATATATATCATCTGTCGTCAGCAGCACATACAAGCTCGAATCCGCTACGCTACTTCTCGCTTGAGGGCGTTCGCCCTACAGAATGTTCTGTGAAAGAATGCTTATATGCAAGCATGACGCATTCCTTCACATCACTTTCTGCACTGCTCATTGCTTATCAATATTCTGCAGGTAATTCATCAATCTCGTCGCATCTGAATACCGGACCGTCTTTGCAGACGTATTTGGAACCGATATTGCAACGGCCGCATTTACCGATACCGCATTTCATACGAAGCTCCAGAGTTGTGTAAACCTGTTCTCTGGAGAAGCCCAGTTCTTCCAGTCCTGCAAGAACGAACTTGATCATGATCGGCGGTCCGCAGACAAGTGCTGTTTTGTTTGTATCGAATCCAATCTCTTTCAGATAAGAAGGAACGAATCCAACGTGTCCGTCCCAGCCTTCCTGTTCACGGTCGATTGTCAGATAAACATTAACTCCCTCTGCTTTCATCCAGACTTCCTGGATTTCTTTTAACTGTACCAGGTCATCTGCGGAACGGGAACCATAGAGGATATCTACTGTTCCGTAATCTGCACGGTTATCCAGTACATAGTTGATAACAGAACGAAGAGGTGCAAGTCCGATACCACCTGCGATAAACAGAAGGTTTTTACCTTTTAATTTATCTTCTACAGGGAAATGATTTCCGTATGGTCCACGGACTGTGATCTCATCTCCAACCTGAAGGCTGTGGAGATAATCGGTCAGTGCACCGCACTTCTTAATACTGAATTCCTGATATTCTTTATTTGTAGGTGAAGAAGTAATGGAAAACATACCTTCACTTACACCTGGTGCGCAGACCATTGCACACTGGCCAGGCATATGTTCAAAAAGTTTTCCTCCTTCAGGAGCATTTACACGGAATGTTTTAACATCCGGTGTCTCCTGACGGATATCTGTGATCACACCAACCTTCGGGATCAGTGTGTCTAATGTGTAGTTTTTATGGCAGGTACATTCGCTCATTATTTTTCACCTCCCTGATTTTCAAAAGCTTTGATGACTTTTACGATATTTAAGGATGATGGGCATTTCTCAACGCAGCGGCCGCATCCTACACATGAGAACATTCCATTGTTGTTTACCGGATAGTAAACAAGTTTATGCATGAATCTCTGACGGAAACGCTGCATCTGGCTGTTACGGTTATTTCCGTGTGCCATCATTGTAAAGTCAGAGTACATACAGGAATCCCAGCAGCGGTAACGCTGTACGCCGTGTCCTGTGTCATAATCTTTGATATCATAGCACTGGCAGGTAGGGCATACGAATGTACAGGTACCACATGCCAGACATGGTTTGTAAAGTTCTTCCCATACAGGAGAGTTAAAACGGTCCATGTAATCTTCCTGTCCCCATCCTTCCAGAG